>JAFSBJ010000253.1 GCA_017437345.1 Clostridia bacterium
CTTAAAGTTCTTTTTTGAAGTTTGTTAGCTCATTAAACACTAACTTAATTTACTAGTTAAAAAGCTTTCGCTTTAAACTCAATTCTCATTTCCGAGAACCTCTCATACTGTTCATTTTTCAAAGATCAAATTTTGTCTGCGTCATTCACGCGACTTTAAAAGTATATCACAGATAAAACACATTGTCAAGCACTTTTTTAAATTTTTTTGAAAAATTTTCTTGTGCATATTTTGTTCCACCCGCGACGCTTTAATAATATATCATATAGGGTCTTTATTTGTCAACACTTTTTTGAAAATTTTTCTATCTTTTTTCACATTACACAATAGATTCCATTTCTTTTGACAAAGTGTTCCACAATTCATACAAATCGTCCAGCTCTTTTTCACACTTTTCCTGAATCTCATATAGTTCTCTGACCTTTTCATAATCAGAGCCGGCATCGGAAATTTTATTTTTTATTTCTTCAATTTCATTTTCTTTTTCTTCAATGCTGTTTTCTGCGTTTTCTATTTTCCTGGTCAGATTGCGAAGATTTGCCTGGCGGCGCTTTTCTTCTTCGTAGCTCAGTGCTGCAGATGAAACATTTTGTGACGACTGTACCCCACTTTGAAGTATGGCATTTTTCTCATTTAAATATTCATCATAATTTCCATTGTAACAAAATGCACCATCTTCGGTCAGCTCTATTATCTTATCGGCAACCTTATTTAAAAAGTATCTGTCGTGAGAAACGAGGATTACTGTGCCATCGAATTTTTTAACAGCACCATCAAGAGCTTCTTTTGAGGGAAGGTCAAGATGGTTGGTGGGTTCGTCCAATAAGAGGGTGTTGGATTTTTCAAGCATTATTGCAAGAAGAAGAAGTCTTGCCCTTTCACCGCCGCTTAAATCGGAAACCCTTTTATAAACATCTTCATCGGTAAAGAGAACTGTGCCGAGAAGGGTTCTTACTTCAACCTCATCCATTCTTGGATAGCGGTCCCAGATTTCGTTGAGAACGGTGCTGTTTTCATGAAGACATTCCTGCTGCTGATCATAGAAGCTAAGGGAAACATTTCTTCCAAACTCAAAGTTTCCGCCATAAATAGTATTTATTCCGGACAGAGTTTTTAAAAGGGTTGATTTTCCCACACCGTTTTTACCTATGATAGCAACCTTTTCGCCTCTTTTTATGTCAATATTAATATTTCGGGCAATAGTTTTAACCATGCCGCCTGCATTTACATTGAGTTCAAGGTTTTCACAAAGAAGAGCATCTTTATAGGAAGTAAATTCCAGCTCAAACGAAAATCTGCACGCCTTGCCGAAAACAACGGGCTTTTCAATAAGCTCCATACGGTCAATGGATTTTTGCTTACTCTTTGCGCTTTTTGCTGTTGATGCCCTTACCTTATTGCGCGCCACATAGTCTTCAAGTCGTTTGATTTCTGCCTGCTGTTCTTCATAGTGTTTTAAAGCTATTTCATAATTATGCTTTTTGGTTTCAAGGTATTTTGTGTAGTTGCCGGGATAACGGGTAGCATTTGTGCGCTCGATTTCATAGATTGTGTCAACAAGGGCATCAAGGAAGTATCTGTCGTGGGATACTATTATGATTGTGCCGCGGTAGGATTTGAGATAGCTCTCCAGCCACTGCATTGTTTTGAAATCAAGATGATTGGTGGGTTCATCGAGAAGAAGGATATCGGGGTTTTTTAAAAGAAGCTTTGCAAGAGAGAATTTTGTTCTTTCTCCGCCACTTAAAGTATTCACCCTTACATTCTTAACATCAAAATCTTCAAAGCCCATTCCGTTTAACACAGTTTTTATTTTGGTTTGTATTTCAAAACCGCCTTTTGCATCAAAAATTGCGCTAAGGCGTGAATATGACGAAAGGATATTGTCTCTTTCAGAATCAGAAAGATTAATATCAGACATTTTTGTCTCCAAAGCCCGCATCTGTTCTTCGGTTTGGGTGACATCAGAAAAAATCTCCATTATATCATCCCACATAGTGGAGTTTATTCCATCTTCGGGATTTTGCTTTAAAAAGCCGATGGTGGAATCTTTTGGGGTGAAGATTGTGCCGCTGTCATGGGAAAGCTCACCTGATATTATTTTTAAAAGAGTCGTCTTTCCGGCACCATTGGCACCGATGAGACCTATTCTTTCGTTGTCGGATATATTCATAGTGATGCCTTCGAGGATTGTGTCTACCCCGTAGCTTTTACTTATCTGAGATATCTGTATCGGCATCTTTATTTCCTCCCGGTTTATTTTTTACGCTGTAGCAAGCTGACACAACATAGACCTTATTTGCTCCGTACATTCTGAGAATACGGGCACATTCATTAGCTGTTGAGCCGCTTGTGTAGATGTCATCTGCAAGACAGATGTTTTTTCCTTCTATATCATATTTAGGATTGAAATCTATGGTGGATTTTATCATTCTTCTCCGCTGAGCAAAATTCATTGTTGAAAGAGGGCGTATATTGGATATTTTTATAAGCATGTCGGGTATATGAGGTATGGAAAACTTTTGAGAAATATGCTTTGCTATTAATTCCGACTGATTGTATTCCCTATCCCTTAAAGGATGAATCGGCACAGGACAGATATATGATAATGATTTTATAAAATCCCTGTCTTTTAGCTTGAGATTTATCGCATGAGCAAAGCTTGAAGCAAGATGAGATTTCCCTCTGAATTTGAATTCCCTCATCGCCTCTTTTACATTGCCACTATATTCAAGAGCTGATATTCCCTCTTCGAAAAACTTTCCATCATTTCTTACTGATTGTCCCTGAATTTTTAAATCAGGAACACAATCTGGGCAGATGCAATATTTTTTGGCGATATTTATTCTTGAATTACAAAAGATGCATCTGCGTGGATAAAAAACATCCAGAATTATATTATATATAAATGAAGTGATTACTCTAGCTGATTTCATTACATATTTTCTCCATAAGGCCGGAATATCTCTTATTCTCACGATTGTTATCTACCATTTTACACATAACACCCTTATTGCCCACAAGAATAACAAGGCTTTTTGCTCTTGTGACACCTGTGTAGAAAAGATTGCGGTTCATTATCATTTCAGGGCCGGGATAAAGAGGCATTATAACAACAGGGAATTCGCTCCCCTGACTTTTGTGGACTGTTATGCAATAGGCAAGAGACAAATCAGCCACTTCCTTGAAATCGTAGATAACCTCTTTATCATCGAAAACCACGCTGACGGTTTTCATATCGCTATTGATGTCTTTTACAACGCCAACATCACCATTAAACACACCAAAGCCTTCGGCTCCTGTGGCAAATTCACGCCAGAGCATATCGTAGTTATTTTTCATCTGCATAACTCTGTCGCCCTCGCGAAGAATCATATCGCCGAATGTTTTCTCTTTTTTGCCTTTTGATGGTGGATTTAAAAGTCCCTGAAGAACAACATTCATATTATTAACACCGGTTATCCCCTTTTTAACAGGAGAAAGCACCTGTATATCTCCGCTTTCAAATCCATAGGCTTTTTTTAGCCTTGTATGGCAAAGCTCACATATATACTCTGCTCCGCTTTTTGCACTTTCTATGCCTGCAAAATAGAAATCACTATCCTTAACATTGCAGGTGGGATATTTACCACTATTTATATCGTGGGCATTTACAACTATCATGCTGTTTTCGCTCTGACGAAAGACCTCCGTAAGGCGGATAACAGGAACCCTTCCGCTATTTATTATATCGCCCAGAACATTGCCCGCGCCAACTGACGGAAGCTGATTTACATCGCCCACCATAATAAGCCTTGTTCCAGGTCGAAGAGCGCAAAGAAGGGCATGCATAAGAACAACATCAACCATTGAAACCTCGTCAACGATTATAACATCAGTATCTATTGGATTGGATTCGTTGTATTCACATTCCAGCTTATTGTTTTCGCTATATCTAACCTCTAAAAGACGGTGAACTGTTTTGGCTTCATCTCCGCAAACAGCTGACATTCTCTTGGCGGCTCTGCCTGTTGGAGCGGCAAGGCTCACCTTTAAGCCATTTGATTTCATAATATCTATTATGGCATTTATTATGGTAGTTTTTCCTGTTCCGGGGCCACCTGTTATTACCATCACATTTTCATAGAGAGAAAGGCGCACAGCCTCCCGCTGAAGACGGGCAAATTTTATTGAAGAATCGGATTCTGCCATATCTAGCTGGGGTTCAACATTAACCCCTGTTTTCCTGCCGCGATATGATGCAAGAACGGAGAGTTTTTTTGCTATATAGCTTTCGTATTTATAGTATTCATAAAGATATATTCTTTTTTCTTCGCCTTTTTTTTCACAAAGACAGAATTTCAAAAAGCAAAGCTCTTCTATATAGGCAGAATAATCCATATCGTATATTTCAAGAACCCGTGAGACCTCATTTTGAAGAACTTTATCGGGAAGATAGGTGTGGCCATATTGGAGGGCATTTTTCAAGGTGTAGATAATTCCGGCTTTTATTCTTTTGGGTTCTGTTTTGAAAAAGCCATTTTGCATAGCAATATCATCTGCTTTGCGAAAGCTTATGCCACAATCTTCTGTGCAGAGAAGATAAGGGTCGGACATAACAATCTCCCTTGAAAGAGCCTGATAGCGGCGATAAATTTTCATGCAGGAATTGGCAGATATGCCAAAACGGTTTAAGAATATGAAAAGCTCGGATGTGCCAAGCTGCATATTGAAGTTTTTTGAAATTTCATAAGCTTTCTGGAGGCTTATTCCCCTTATTTTTGAAAGTCTTTCAGGGTCTTCCGATATTACCTTTAGAGAATCTTCCCCAAAGGCTTCGATAATCTTGGTGGCTGTGGCTTTTCTGACACCTTTTATTATTCCTGATGAAAGATAACGCCCGATATCATCACAGCTTGTGGGCATTATTTTTTTGAAGCTTTCCACCTTAAACTGTTCTCCGTAGGTAGAATGTTCAGTCCATTCGCCGGTTAGCTCAAGCTTTTCTCCTTCTCTCACAGAATAAAGAATTCCCACAGCGATAAAATTTATGTTGTCTCCGTCGAAACGAGCGACAGTATAGCCATTGTCTTCATTTGTAAAAATAATATGGGATAATTCGCCTGTTATTGTTTCTTTGTTTTCCAATACTGCCACCACCTTTCAAAAACAGTCATTTAATTATTATACACTTTCAGACACAAACTGTCAAATTATCGCAGGAGGATAAAATGTTATATTTTGTAATGTTTTAATGTAGCCTTGCATTTACTTTGATAATATTGTATAATTTTAAAAAGACATCTTAGCCGGGAGGTTTTTTATGAAATATCTTATTATAAGCGATACACACGGATACATAACAGATGCGGCCAATGCGATTAAAAAACATTCCCCGGATTATTGCATACATCTGGGAGATGTGGCTCATGACTGCGAAGAACTTGAGAATATGTTTCCAAGGCAGAACTTTATTTTTGTTAAGGGCAATAACGATGTGTGGCTAAGAAACAATATATTTCCTGACGAAAGGTTTTTTGAGCTTGAAGGGAAAAAGTTTTTTCTTACCCATGGGCATAAGTTTTATGTTAAATCAGGAACACAAGCATTAAAAAAAGTGGCAACAGCAAAAAAGGCTGACATCGTGCTTTATGGACACAGTCATATTCAGAAGCTTGAAGAAGACGATGGTATGATTATTTTAAACCCCGGCGCAAGAGGAAAATATGCCCTTATTACTATTGAAAAAGACACTATTAAAACGGAGCTGTTTTGAATGCAGAATGAAAAAAACACTGTATCTGCTGAATATATAAAGAATAATCTTAAAACAGAATATATAGGAAAAGATTTTTACTATTTTGATGAGGTAAGCTCAACTTTTGATATAGCAGAAAATATACCAATAAAAAGCGGAACAGTTATTTATGCCAAAAAGCAGACAAATGGCAGAGGAAGGCTTGGAAGAAGCTGGGAATCGGAAGAAGGCGGAATATATTTTTCTATTATTCTTGTGCCTGATATGAGCTTTGAAGAAATTCATATTATGACAGCTCTTTGCGCTGTTGGAATAAAAAGAGCTGTTTCTTCATATCTGCCCTGCAAAATCAAATGGCCAAACGACATTGTGTCGGAAGATGGAAAAAAGATATGCGGAATCCTTACAAAGCTAAGGTATGACGGAAACAACAAGGCTGTTATTAATGTTGGAATAGGAATTAATGCCAACACAAAAAGCTTTGATAAAGAGCTTAAATATGCATCATCTATTTCGCTTATTACAGGAAAAGATGCAAGCGAAGGTGATATTTTATGCAGGGTGCTTGAAGAAATAGAAAGCTGCTGTAACCCAAAGACAATTTCCAAAATTATGGATGAATATAAAAAAGACTGCATCACCCTTGGAAAAAGAGTGAGAGTTATATACGCAAACGATGATAAGAGCATTATCGGATTATGCAAGGATATTAACCGCGACGGAAGCCTTAGTGTGGAAACAGATGAGGGAGAAACTCTGAGCGTTACATCGGGTGAGGTTTCGGTGAGAGGAATATATGGTGAAAGCTATGTTTAAGGAAAATGCAAAATGTGAAAAAAGCGCCTTTGGGCCTGCTATATTATGGGTTGTTTTTATGTATGTTTTTTACATAGTATGGGGAATTGGCGAAATCCTTATCGGAATAAAGCTACCCTTTATAATAAAGCATCTGGTGCTTTGGGCACTTACGGGATGGTTTGGATGGCAGCTGATTTTTAGGTTTATGATAGAATTTGAATTTGCCGCAAGGAAAAACGAATTTACTGCTACAAGAATCTTAGGGAGAAAATCTCAGGTTATATGTTCGGTCAAATACGAAAACATTGAGGGAATATATTTTGAAGAAACAAAGAAAGAAATCAAAAGCTTTAAGATAAAGAAAAAATATGATGCTGTCAGAGCATATCAGAATGGTAAAACCGTGTATATGGTGTATCGTTTTGACGGAAAGCATCATTTATTTAAAATGAAGATAAGCGGTCAGATGCTTGAAACAATAAAAAACAACATTTCTTTAAAGAAAGAGGAAATCAAATGAAGCCACCAATTTTTAATCTGCTTATGAAATATGTTTCAAAGCAAAGGATAAGGTTTTCCTCCCCGGGGCATAAGGGGAAAATCAGAATGAGGACAGATAATCTACTTAGTCTGGATGTTGAAAAAGTTCCATATTCAGACGGTAATGAGCATCTTGAGGATGCAATAAAGGCAAGCGAAACAGAGATAGCCGGAATCTTTTCGGCATCAAAAAGCTATTACCTCTCCGGAGGAACCGCCTGCGGAGTGTATGCTGCATTATCGGCAGTTTGCGCACCGGGAGACAAGGTTATCGTTGACCCGGAATGTGATAAAACTATTATAAATGCTATAACGATTCTTGCCCTTCAGGCTGTGTTTATTAAAAGAAGCTATTCTGAAAGATACAGTATAAACGGAGGAATAAACACCGAAAGAATTGAAAAAGCCATTAGTAAATGCCCCAATGCAAAAATGATAATACTCACCTCTCCTACATATTACGGAGTATGCTCAAATATTAAAAAAGCAAGCATCATTGCCCACGAAAACAATATGCTTCTTATGGTTGATGAGTCTTATGGAGCTCACTTTACCTTTTCAAAACATTCACCCGATACTGCGCTGGAGTGTGGGGCAGATATTGTGGTTCATTCCCTTTCAAAAACTCTTGGCGGATTTAAAGGAAGCGCCCTTTTGCACATTGCCGAAACAATTGAAAGCAGGCTATCTTCCACAATAGAAGCAATCCTTGATATTTATGAGGGTGAAAGAGCTTCATCGGCGATGCTTTGTGCATCGGAAAACATTTTGTTTTATGCATTTAAAAATGCAGATAAATATGATGTTATTTTTAAAGAGCTTGAAAGAGGCCGCAAGATTATTAATTCCAGAACTGACCTTTTATGGTTTGGAGTTGAAAATGGAACAGGATGCGATATAAACCAAACTGACGAAACAAAGATTGTGCTTAATTTTTCAGGAGTTGATATGTCGGCATATGAGGCATCAGTTCTTCTTATGAACAAATATGGAATAGAATGTGACTATGCAGACAAGGAAAACATTGTATTTTCTGTTTCACTCTACAACACAGCAAGCGAAATAAGAAAGCTTGTTAATTCGATTCTCACTCTTTCAAGAATGATGAAATCCTCAGGAAAAACAGATGATGAAACGAATATGCCTGAGCTTTTCGACGAAGGTCCCAATGCGGTTATGTCATCATATAAAGCATTTCACAGCGGCGGAGACTGGGTTGAGCCTGAAGCGGCAATAGGAAAAATATGCCGCAAGGCAATTTCCAAAATGCCTCAGGGAACACCGGTTATTATTCCCGGAGAAAAAATAACAAAAGAGCAGATAGATATGATTAAAGAGCTTAAAGGGATGGATGTTACCCTTCACGGACTAGGGAGTGATGGTAAAATTGAGGTGCTGAGCCTTAGTGATTCATTTTATTTTTAAAAATCTAATAGATGCTAAGATTATATAAAGCAGAAGGGACTGTCTCAATAATCACATTTTATGAATACTTATGTATCAAATATTGTAGGGAACGCATTTATGCGTTCCGTGGAATGGATAAATCCATTCCCTACAAGCTGACTATGCATAATTATTCACTGTATACGATTATTGAGACAGTCCCTTTAAGGAATGGGATGAATATTTCAGAATAGCTTATTTTTACATTCACGATTCATAAGTTTACAATTCTGTGACTTTACTTGACTTTGCACGATAAATAGTGTATTGTTATAATGAATGATACTATATGTTGGGGTGGTTTGTAATGCCAGGTAAGAAAAAAGAATACTCAAACGAGAGCATTTCCCAGCTTAAAGGTGCCGACAGAGTAAGACTGCGTCCAGCAGTTATTTTTGGTTCGGATGGCATCGAGGGCTGTCAGCATGCTATGTTTGAAATACTCTCCAACTCTATTGACGAAGCAAGAGAAGGTCATGGAGATTTAATTGAAATAACCAGATACCTTGACAAATCCATAGAGGTTACAGACTACGGCAGAGGGGTGCCTGTGGACTATAACCCTGTTGAAGACAGATACAACTGGGAACTTGTTTTCTGCGAGCTTTATGCCGGAGGAAAATATGACAATAATTCGGATTCAAACTACGGATACAGTCTTGGACTTAACGGTTTGGGTGCGTGTGCTACACAGTATGCATCGGAATATATGGATGTTACTGTTTATCGTGATGGATTTAAATATCAGCTCCACTTTGAAAAGGGTGAGAATGTTGGCGGACTTTCAAAGGAAGCCTTCCGCCACAGACACACCATGACAAAGATAAGATGGAAGCCCGATATTGATGTTTTTACAGATATTGATATTTCAGCAGAACACTACATAGACATTCTTAAAAAGCAGGCCATTGTTAATAAAGGGCTTACTTTAAGATTTAAAAACGAAATATCCAAAAATGAATTTGAAACTACAGATTTCGTTTATGAAAATGGTATTGTGGACTATGTGAATGAGATTTCGGAAAGCACCGCAATGACCGATATTAAATATATTGAGTGTGAAAGAAAAGGCCGCGACAGAGAAGACAAGCCTGATTATAAGGTTAAATTATCCTGTGCTTTTTGTTTTTCAAACAAAGTTTCAAGGCTTGAATATTATCACAACTCAAGCTTTCTTGAGCATGGCGGTTCACCTGACAAGGCTGTGACAAATGCGTTTGTGTATACTATAGACAAATACATTAAGCAGATTGGCAAATATACTAAAAATGAATCGAAGATTACATTTAACGACATAAGAGACTGTTTGATTCTGGTTTCAAATTCATTCTCCACAATGACAAGCTACGAAAACCAGACCAAAAAAGCTATCAACAACAAGTTTATCCAGGATGCAATGACGGAGTTTTTAAGACAGGAGCTTGAAATTTACTTTATTGAAAACAAGGTTGAAGCAGACAAGATTGCAGCTCAGGTACTTGTTAACAAAAGAAGCCGCGAACACGCAGAAAAGGCAAGAGTTAATATTGCTAAAAAGCTCAGCGGAAATATTGATATTAACAACAGAGTTCAGAAATTTGTAGACTGCAGAACAAAGGATGTTTCAAAAAGAGAGGTTTATATTGTTGAGGGTGATTCAGCTCTTGGTTCGTGTAAGCTTGCAAGGGATGCCGAATTCCAGGCTATTATGCCGATAAGAGGTAAGATTCTCAACTGCTTAAAGGCTGAATATGATAAGATATTCAAAAGCGAAGTTATTGTGGATCTTATGAGAGTTTTAGGCTGCGGAGTTGAGATTAATTCAAAGCACAACAAAAACCTTTCACTCTTTGATATTAATAATTTAAGATGGGACAAGGTTATTATCTGTACTGATGCTGATGTTGACGGATACCAGATAAGAACTCTTATACTGGCAATGCTATATCGTTTAGTGCCGACTCTTATTGACGAGGGTAAGGTATTTATAGCTGAATCTCCCCTATTTGAAATTACAGCCAAAGACAAAACATATTTTGCCTACACAGAAAAAGAAAAGGCGGATATATTAAAGAAATTAGCCGGAACGAAATGTACTGTTCAGAGATCTAAAGGTCTTGGTGAAAACGATCCTGAAATGATGTCACTCACCACAATGAAGCCCGAAACAAGAAGGCTTATTAAGGTAAACAGCGAGGATATTGAAAAAACAGCAGAGGTTTTTGACCTGCTTTTGGGTGATAATCTCACAGGAAGAAAAGACTACATTGCCACAAACGGACATATGTATCTTGAAATGCTTGACTTAAGCTAAGGAGGGACAGATATGAATCATACAGATATGAATATTACCGATACTCTGCGTGAGAATTATATGCCCTACGCGATGAGTGTTATAATTTCAAGAGCGCTTCCTGAGATTGACGGTTTTAAGCCCTCTCACAGAAAGCTTCTCTACACTATGTATAAAATGAACCTTATTAAAGGGGTAAGAACGAAGTCGGCAAATGTTGTGGGACAGACAATGAAATTAAACCCCCACGGTGACGGAGCTATTTACGAAACGATGGTGCGTCTTACAAAGGGAAATGAAACTCTTCTCCACCCCTTTGTTGATTCAAAGGGCAACTTTGCAAAGCACTATTCAAGGGATATGGCATATGCCGCATCGAGATATACCGAGGTTAAGCTTGATGAAATATGCAACGAGCTTTTCAGGGATATTGACAAAAACACGGTTGACTTTACCGACAACTATGATGGAACACTAAAGGAACCCACCCTTTTGCCCGTTACTTTCCCAAATATTTTAGTTAACCCCAATCAGGGTATTGCGGTTGGTATGGCAAACAATGTTTGCAGTTTTAACCTTAAAGAGGTTTGTGACACAACTATCGCCTATTTGAAGAATTCAAAGTGTGATATAAGAAAAACTCTTTTAGCACCAGATTTTGCAACAGGAGCTCAGCTTATTTATGATGAAGCGGCAATAAAGCAGATATATGAAACAGGAAAAGGAAGTATAAGGCTCAGAAGCAAATATCGTTATGACAAGAAAAACAGCGTTATTGAGATTTATGAAATCCCCTACACCACAACTGCAGAAGCTATTATCGACAAAACCATTGAGCTTATTAAGCTTGGCAAGATAAAGGAGATAACCGATTTAAGAGATGAAACCGATTTAAGCGGTCTTAAAATTACTCTCGATATTAAAAAGAGCACTGACCCACAGAAGCTTATGGGCAAGCTCTTTAAGATGACACCCCTTGAGGACAGCTTCAGCTGCAACTTTAATATTCTTGACGGAACAACCCCAAAGGTTATGGGCATTGCTGAAATTCTGGAAAAATGGACAGATTTCAGAATGGGCTGCATAAAGAGAAGAATTAAATATGATATTAACAAGCTTACTCACAGACTGCATCTTCTGGAAGGCTTAAAGCTTATTCTTCTTGATATTGACAAAGCTATCAAAATTATAAGAGATACAGAAAAAGACGACGATGTTATCCCGAATCTTATAAAAGGCTTTGGAATTGACGAAATTCAGGCAGACTACATTGCAGATATCAAGCTGAGAAACTTAAATAAAGAATACATCTTAAAGAGAATTCAGGATGTTGACGAGCTTATTAAAGAGCTTGACAGACTCGATGCTATAGTTAAAGACGACAAAGAAATTAAAAAGATTATTATTTCTGAGCTCAAAGATGTTGCCAAAAAATATGGTGCAGAGAGAAAAACAGAAATTATCTATGATGATGTTGTCGAAGAATTTGACGAATCTGCTATGATTGAAGACTACAACCTGAGAATCTTCTTTACCCGCGAAAACTATCTCAAAAAAATCAGCCATGTTTCCTTAAGATCTAGTGGAGCCCACAAGCTTAAAGACGACGACTATATTGTTTGCGAA
>JAFSBJ010000254.1 GCA_017437345.1 Clostridia bacterium
AGACCTAAAAAGTCCATTTTTAAAAGTCCGATTTTTTCAAGGGCAGACATTGGATACTGAGTTATAATACCGGTTTCTGAGGTGTGGAGAGGAACATATTTTGAAAGGCGGTCATCCCCTATTACAACGCCTGCCGCGTGAACGGAGGTGTGTCTTGGAAAGCCTTCAAGCTCCATGGCTATGTCTATTATTTTTTTGATTTCATTATCGCTTAAATACATTTCCCTGAGAGTTTCCGATGTTTCAAGAGCTTCTTTAAGGCTTATGTGTAAAACATCGGGAACCGCCTTACTTATGGCATTTGCAACAGAAACCTCTATGCCCATTACTCTTGCAACATCCTTTATGGCAGCCCTGGCTGCCATTGTGCCGAAGGTTACTATCTGAGCTACTCTGTCTTCGCCATATTTTGCTATTACATATTCTCTTACCTCGTCGCGTCTTTCAAAGCAAAAGTCTATGTCTATATCGGGCATGGAAACCCTTTCAGGATTTAGGAACCTTTCAAAAATAAGCTCATTGGATATTGGGTCAATTTCTGTTATATTAAGAGCATATGCCACAAGAGAGCCTGCCGCCGAGCCTCTTCCTGGGCCAACAGGGATGCCGGATTTTTTGGCATAATCAATAAAATCAAATACAACAAGGAAATAGTCGGTGTAGCCCATGGAATTTATAATGCTTAGTTCATATTCAAGGCGTGAAAAAATCTCAGGCGACGGTGACTCATATTTTTTATTTATTCCGCTAATGCACAGCTCTTTAAGATATTCTTCATGGGAAAGATGGCTGTCAATATGAATTTTTGGAAGATGGACAGATTCCATATCTATGGTAAGATTGCATTTATCTGCAATTTTAACTGTGTTTTCCAATGCCTCAGGAATGTAGGCAAACAATTCTTCCATCTCTTTGGCGGATTTAAAATAGTATTCTTCCTCCTTCATTTGCATACGGTCTTTGTCGGAAAGTTTTTTTCCGGTTTGTATGCATGATAAAACATCCTGAATAAGAGAATCAGATTTATCCACATAATGAACATCATTTGTGGCAACGATTCCGATGCCCAGCTCCTTTGAAATTTTTATAAGTGCATCTGAAACCTTATCTTCTTCAGGTATTCCATGGTGCTGAATTTCAAGATAGAAATCATCTCTCCCGAATATGCCTATAAATTCCATTGCTTTTTTTACAGCGCTTTCATAGCCTCTTTTTAAAAATGCCATTGGCACATCACCTCGAAGGCAGGCGCTAAGAGCAATGAGACCGTCACTATGCTCTTTTAAAAGCTCCATATCAACTCTTGGTTTATAATAAAAGCCTTCTGTGTTTGATTTTGTAACAAGCTCCATAAGATTTCTGTAGCCCACATCATTTTTGCATAAAAGCACAAGGTGACCATAGGGCTTGGAAGAATTGTCTCCTGTTTTAATAAAACGGGATTCAGGGGCTGTGTATACCTCGCATCCTATTATGGGTTTTATGCCGGCTTTTCTGGCTTCGGTGTAGAAATCAATAACTCCATACATTGAGCCATGGTCTGTTATGGCAACAGATGGCATATTATATTCCTTTGCTTTCTTTATTACCTTTTTAATTGATGCTGCCCCGTCTAAAAGGCTATATTCACTATGAAGATGAAGATGCACAAAGTTATTCATTTTTTAACCTCCTCCCATGCCAAAAATACATCTAATTGAAAAACTAATACCATTGCGTATTAAAGATAATAGATAATAGTGAAAAGATAACAGAAATTGATGAAATCCGCCTTAATGGCGGATTTCTTCCCTTTCGAAACTTGTCAAGTTTAGTGGACAGATTGAAAAGTGAAAAATTGATTTGGAATACAATATCCGATTCCGGAATGTAATCTTTCTGAATTGTAATATAGCTC
>JAFSBJ010000255.1 GCA_017437345.1 Clostridia bacterium
AAGCGCTCATATGTCCGCTTGCGGCTCTCTCGATATTGTTGAAATCCTTAAAGCCTACCACGATGCCGGCTTTAAAGGCTACCTGCGCCCTGACCATGGCAGAATGATATGGGGAGAAACAGGCAAACCCGGCTATGGACTTTACGACAGAGCTCTTGGAGCAATGTATATGGCAGGCATATGGGAAACCTTGGATAAAATTAAATAAGGAAAGGATGGTATCTATGAAAATACCTTTTGAAATAGATTTAAAAGATAAGGTCGCTGTTGTAACAGGTGGCGGCGGAGTTTTGTGTTCATCATTTGCGAAGGCAATAGCTATGTGCGGAGCAAAGGTTGCAATTCTTGATTTAAACCCCGATGCAGCAAAAAAAGTTGCCGATGAAATTGAAAAAGAAGGCGGAATTGCCCTTGGTATTTCCGCAAATGTTTTGGAAAAAGCGAGCCTTGAAGAAGCAAAGAAAATCATTAATGAAAAATTCGGCACAGTCGATATCCTTTTAAATGGTGCAGGCGGCAACAACCCTAAAGGCACCACAACAAAAGAATACTATAACATAGGCGACGAAACAAAAGAAGACATCAAAAGCTTTTTTGACCTGGACCCTGATGGGATAAGCTTTGTTTTTGACCTTAATTTTTTGGGTACACTCATGCCAACTCAGGTTTTTGCCCATGATTTAATAGGCAAAAATGATGCCACAATAATTAATATTTCATCAATGAATGCTTTCACTCCCTTAACCAAAATTCCGGCATACAGCGGAGCTAAAGCGGCTATATCAAATCTCACAAAATGGCTTGCTGTTCACTTTTCAAAAGTAGGTATAAGAGTTAATGCCATAGCACCCGGCTTTTTCCTCACAAATCAGAACAGAACCCTTCTGATAGACGAAAACGGTGAATATACCGAGCGCTCGAAAAAGATTCTTTCCCAGACACCCATGGATAGATTCGGCGAAACCGGGGAGCTTACAGGAACCCTTCTTTGGCTTTTGTGCCATGAAGCGTCAAGCTTTGTAAATGGTGTTGTAATTCCTGTTGACGGAGGCTTTTCGGCATATAGCGGCGTGTAAAACCAGTGATTTAAACACAAAAAAGAGATGCAAAATTCAGTTAATGAGTTTTGCATCTCTTTTTGTTATTCATGTATTCTCATTTATCCGTGATATTCTCCGTTATACTGAATAAGTGTTGCATCCTCCACACCTTCTATCTCCCTTATTTTTTCAAGGAAGAAGGTGTCGTTATTTCTGCAGTAAACCTCAATTGCCATTTCGGTCTTGTCTTTGCGGACAGTTTTTGATTTAATAAAGAATTTAAGCTTTCCGAATGCTCTTATAACATCATCGCCTGCTGCATCGGTTGTATAATGAACAACAGCGATATATATTCTGCCTCTTTGCTGCTTGTGGTAGAATAAAACAATCATACCAATCATTATAAGAGATGACAGGATAACAAGCATATACATCCCCGCACCCGATGTGATACCGGCAGTAATTGCCCAGAATAGATATAATAAATCCATTGGGTCTTTAATAGCTGTTCTGAAACGAACAATAGAAAGAGCACCGACCATACCTAAAGATATAACGATGTTGGTGCTTATGGCTAAGGTTACCATAGCTGTTAAAACAGTCATTCCAACTAAGGTTACCGCAAAGCTTCTTGAAAAAATAACACCAACATAGAATTTTGAATAGATAAAGTATATAAGTGCTCCAACTGCAAGTGCAGTTAAAATACCTAAGAAAATATTTGTTATGGTTGCACCGTCAAATGCACCTGATTCGAGCACCGATTTTTTAATAAAATCCTGAACACTCATTTTATAATCATTCCTTTCTTTTAATAATCAAACCAATATTTAAAACTGTTCATATATTCGGTTTTTTCATAACACAAAACATATTTTGAAACTGCAGTAAATTCCGATGCTCTGTCGGGAAGGATTTCTCTCACAAACCCCGGCAGGAACTCTGTGTATTTAACTTCCATAACGCATTTCCCCGGTTCCAGGCAGGAAAGAGCAGGCAGGGTAGGGTCAAATATATCATAGCTTCCTATTGCCGCCCTCACATCCATATCAAATGTAATCCTGACGGTTCCTTCATCGAGAATCCAGGGTTCTCTGTCGTAATCAACAATTGTCCTCGGTCTCATAACATTGCTCACACACTCATAATAGAATTCTCTGCAAAGCTCCTTGTCGCTTTTTAAAAGGAATTCATAGTCGCCTTCAAGTATCTTATAAACCTCATCTCTTGTGAGCTTTGCGGCTTCTTTGAATATGTAGCTTCCGAATTTTTTCTTTCTTTCAAGCTTTATGCTGGCATCTGAGCAGTTGTAAATTCTTATTCTGTATTTTTTTCTTCTCAGAACACCTGCATCCTTTTCTTCATATGCAGTGTTAAAATAATCGTCAAAATAAAGACTTCGTATCATATAACCGCCGTCTTTGGCGTGTTTGTCAAGGTTTAAAAATGGTGAAAGTCTTTTGCATATGTATTCCTTCTGAGCAGTATCTATAAGATATTTCCACTCATTTCTGTATCTCTCAGTTTTCAACATACACATCCTCCACAATTTTTCCCATATTGTCCACATAGAAGCATTTAACACCATAATGCTTTCCTGTTTCCGTCACATAATAGTCAAATGCATACTGACTAAGTCCTGATTCATTTGTGGAAATAACTCTTATAAAATATTGTCCGCGGGGGAGCTTTTCGGTTTCGGTAGCCGCAATAGAAAGATTTTCTTCTTTTAATATAACATTTCTGAAATTAACATCTCTTGCAAGCTCAAAGCTGTAGGTGATTTCTTCATAGTTAAAGTCAAATGAGCTTTCCCATTCAAAAAGGAATTTGCCATTATTAACTCTCGGATTTGCAATATAAAATGGCATCGGTTTTTTAAGTGATTCTTTGTATCTTCTATAGTTGTCATCTATTTCTTCTGTAATAGCTTTTGCCACAGTGTTATACTGCGACTGATTAAGGTGAGTATACATAATATCCGGCATACTGTAGACATATGGCTTAACGACAGAGGCATATTTCTTAGCCATTTCTGTCATTCTCTCTTTTGTAAGATAGCTTTTAATATCCTTTACAGCACTATCCAGCTGTTTTCGGAATTTTTCGCTTTTAAGGCATCTCTGGAAAAGCACATTTCCCCAGTAGT
>JAFSBJ010000023.1 GCA_017437345.1 Clostridia bacterium
ACAGCCTTTAAGGGAATGTTTGAAGGACTTGATGATTATTCTTTTTACTACACAAAAGAAGAACTGGACAGCTTTTTAGGCGGTATGGCTGCTGAGGTTTGCGGGATAGGTGTTCTTGTTACATCCGATAAAGCAGGACTTATAGTATCGAAGGTATATGACAATTCTCCTGCCAAGGAAGGCGGACTTATGCAGGGTGATATAATAACTCATGCAGGCGGGGTTTATCTTGGCGGAATGGATATTGAGCTTGCAAAGCAGAATATTATAGGAGCTGAAAACACACCGGTTACCATAACATATATGAGAGGTAATTCTTCAACAGAAGTTACCCTCACAAGACGCAAGGTAGCAATTGATGCAGGTTTTTATCAGATTGTGGAAGATGGAAAAATTGGCTACATAGCACTTCACGAATTTAATGATAATGCCACAGAATTTACTCAAAAAGCACTTAATGAATTTGACAGCAAGGGAATTAAGGATATTATTATAGATTTAAGAAACAATCCGGGCGGAGCGCTTAAGGAATTGGTGGATATGTGTTCACTATTTATCCCAACAGGACCTGCAATTCATCTGGAATATAAAAATCCTTTAAGGTCTTCCACTCTTTATGCTGAAAATGACAATGCTGAAATGAAATATAACCTGGCTGTTCTTATCAATGAACATAGTGCAAGTGCTTCAGAAGCATTTGCAGCAGCTATTCAGGATACCAAAAGAGGCATTGTTATTGGTCAGAAAAGCTTTGGGAAAGGAACTATGCAAAATATTGTGCCATTTAAAATCGGCGGAGGAATTAAGCTCACAGAGGCCGAATATCTTTCACCAAATGGCAGAAAGGTAAATGGCGTGGGTGTTACACCGGATGTTATGGCACCGGACAAGGTATCAGCATATGAAAGAGCTGATATTGAGCCTATGAAATATGAAAGAATTCTTAAAATCGGCGACACGGGTGCTGATGTGGTGGCGATTGAAGAAAGACTGAGAATTTTGGGAATTCTGGATGTTGTTCCCGATGATGTTTTTGATTATGACACCTTCCTTGCAACGCTTAGCTTCCAGAAAGCGACAGAGCTTTATCCATATGGAGTTATGGATTATACAACTCAGGCAAAGCTCGACGGAATGTTAAATGGCAGCGAAGTTAAAAGCGACACCTCATATAAGAAAGCTATTGAAATCCTCAAAGAAGGAAAGATGGAAGAATATATGCAGGATTGGTCGGTTGAGAAATAGTGAGACAACAAAAGACAACCTTGAAGTTTTATACTTTTAAGCTTCAATTATCTTTATTTTGGTAAAAATAATGTTGCGACACACTTGGAAAAATCCGCCGATACGGCGGATTTTTTCGTGGTCACAAATCAATTCATAAAATTCCTATTTAAAAAGCTAACAAAGCCAAACCCAAGAATTATGATATACATACTGCCATATATCCACAGCATAGCGCTTATAAAGGTGGCTATGCTTCCATAGAAGGAGCTATATTTTATATAGATGCCGGAAAAGAGAGAAAAGAGGACTGTGTAGACATAGATTATGCAGGAAGATGCAAAGGACGAAAGAAGGCAATATTTTATGTTTTCTTTTGTCTTTTTTTCCGGCAAAAAAACATCGATAAGAGAAAGGATAGAAAAAAGAATAAAAACGATAAACAAATTGCGTAGGATGTGGACAAAATAGGGATACCGCGGAAAACAGAAAAGAATGGATTCTGTTATTTTTCCTCCGAAAACTCCTATGAAAAAAAGGAGTGCAACGCATATTGCAAAGGCAAAAGAAAATACCAGGGAACGAAGGCGAAGGGCGAAATATCCCCTATTTCTTTTGGAATCTAAGATGGTTGAAAAAGCTTCGGACAATGCATAAAAGCTTTTGCCTGACGACCAGGCAGCAACAAGAGTTGAAAGAGATATAACAGACGACGGGCGGAAGCTGAAATCTTCAAGAATGCTTGTGATATAATCTTTATTAATATATGGAAGAATATTTACAACGAGGCTGGTGAAGCTATGATGGACTCCACCATTTAGTTTTATTAAGGTTATGATAAGAGACACCATAGGAAAAAAGGAAAGCACAAGAAAAAAAGATGATTGAGCCGCATAGGCGGGGATATGCTTTTTATGGATAAAATCAGATATACTAAGAATAATTTTTAAAACAGATTTAAGATGGTTCATTATTTCACCGGCTTGACGAAAAGATAATAAAAATATATAATATATGTAATTATACCCCGAAAGGAATTATATTATGGAAAACATTTGGAAAGGTGACAAAATACGCTTAAGAGCTGCAACCAAAAAAGACGGATTTCTTTTTGCAGACAAAGACGGTAATATGGATACAGAATCCCAGAGAAGATATGACTTCATTGATTTTCCCCTTGCTGATAAGGAATTTGGAAAGAGAATTGAAAAATACTTAAAAGGCACAGGCTTCGGCCACGATTTTATGTTTGTTATTGAAAACGAAGAAAAAAAGGCCTGCGGATTTATTATTACCTTTGATTGCGACCACAGAATGGGAAGCTTTAAATATGGTCTGTTTCTTCTTGAAGAAGCCAAGGGAAAAGGATATGGAAGCGAAGCTGTTGGGATTATGCTTAATTATTATTTTAACGAATTAAGATACAACAAGGTTAATGTTTATATTTATGACTACAATACTCCATCTATAAAATTCCACGAAAAGCTTGGATTTATAAAAGAAGGCCGCCTGAGACAGATGGCCTACTCAGACGGCAAATATCACGACACTATATTTTATGGAATGACAAAGGACGAATTCAACTCAAAGACTCAAAGATAAGATTTTTAAGCACAAAGCCATAGCTTGCTTTGGGGGCATCGGAGGCATAGACAAGCTTTATTTTTTCTTTTTCTTCGCCATCTATGATAACCTTAAGATATCCTGCATCGTCACCTTTTTTTATTGGAGCATTTTTCTTTTTTATTTTCTTTTTGGTTTCAATTTTTACATTATCCGATTTTTTTGAAAGATGACTATAGTCTGAGGCGGTTATTATATCAACAGATTTGACACTCGATTTTGCAACTTTAACTTTTGCAATTTGGGTGTCTTTTTTTATTACATCAGATGAGGTATAGCTTGAAAACCCATAGTTTAATAAGGATGAAGCATCAGCCTGTCGCTGTTTTGAGGTGTCTGCCGCCATAATAACAGCTATAAGATGCATATTGTTTCTCTTGGCTGTGGCGCTTATGCAAAATTTTGCTTTGGAGGTGCTTCCGGTTTTGAGACCTGTGCATCCATCATAGAAGCGAACGAGCTTATTGGTGTTGGAAAGGGTGAATTCACCGTTTCTTAAGCTATCCATCCAGATTGATGTGAAGGAAAAGATGTCTTTGTGTTTCATAAGCTCTCTTGACATTATTGCAATATCTCTTGCTGTTGAATAGTGGCCATCGGTATCGAGACCATTGCAATTTACAAAATGGGTATTATTCATCCCAAGCTCCTTAGAGCGCTTATTCATTTTTTCAACAAAGAGGGCTTCTGTGCCGGAGATATGCTCTCCCATTGCAACAGCGGCATCGTTGCCAGAGGCAACTGCAATGCCTTTTAAAATATCTCTTACTGTCATCTGTTCTCCTTCATCAAGAAAAATGGTTGAACCGCCATAGCTTTTGGCATGGGCGGAGGCTGTGATGATGTCGTCATAGGTCATGGTGCCTTTTTCTATTTCTTCCATTGCAAGAAGCATTGTCATTATTTTTGTAACACTGGCAAGGGGAAGCTTTTCGTCGGGATTTTTTTCATAGATTATTTTTCCTGATGCATAGTCCATAAGTATTGCTGATGGTGCGCTTATCTGAAGTTTTGTTTGTTCATTGGCAAGAGCATCCGGGGGAAGTGAAAAAAAGATTAAGCTTATTGCAAGGCTTATGTATAATGCTTTTTTCATAAAAAAATCACCCGTATATACTTATGTTTACGGATGATTGAAAATTACTCTTTGATAAACTTAAGGTGCGAAAGCTCTGCATTTTCGAGCCAGGACATATAGAATTCGCTGCTATGGCAGGTTTCGATTGAGGTGCCGGAATTTATGGTGCTTACTTGCCCTAAGTCATTTACATTAATTTCTGAAAAAATAGTTTTTTCAAATTCAGAAAAACCATTAAGATAGCAAAGGGCTATGAAGATATAGACATCTTCAGGAATATTTAATCCCAGCTTCCGGAAGGGGGCATAAAAATCACTGTTTTTAATATTTTCAAGAACATCCAGGGCATCTTTACCATAGAGCTTTGAAAGGGCGGCTCTAGAATCCTGCGTTTGCCACAAGCCTGAGGCATTTTTTTCTCTTGTCATTTTTACTTTTAAAAAGTCAATAACAGGTGGTGAAAGCTTTTTATGGAAAAAGTCGCGGCTTTTTGATGATTTAATAAAGATGTCAATAAACGATGAAACGGGATTGCCTGTCGTTTGAAGAATTTCGCCTGTTTTTAAAAGATAACTTTTTGAAACCTTCTGTGTTAGTTCTTCTGCTCCGCTATAATCTGAATCATTATTATCAGGGAAAACAACACATATGCCAAATCTGCCAAAGCCCCAGCTTTTTGGCGGAACATTATACACAGGGTCATTGGGGCTTAGGATATTGAAAATATTTTTATGGATTGTATCATGGGCTTTTGTTTTGGAAACTATGCTTGTTTTGGGGGAGGCAAAGGTATAGGCATAGACACTGCAAGGAAACTTAGGCTTTTCTTCATTATACATTGAGGCAACAATATTTGCCACAGCTCCTCCCCTGCTATAGCCGCAAATCCAGAGCTTATTCTTTTTGCCGGAGGAATGTTTTTTTAGATAATTATCGGATA
>JAFSBJ010000256.1 GCA_017437345.1 Clostridia bacterium
ACAGCACCAATGAGCTTACCGTTTTGAAGTATCGGTGAACCCGACATCCCCTGCACAATCCCCCCTGTTTTTTTCAGGAGTTCTTTATCGGTTATTTCAATTATCATATTTTTGGTTGTGTCTGCATCCGACACAATTCTTAAAATTTTAGCTTTATAGTTTCTTGCACCGCCTCCTAAGTTGCATCTTATAAATGCATCTCCGGGGCGGACTTCATTTTTAGATGCAATTTTAACCGGAGCTGTGTCGGGAAGATGGGTAGCTGTTCCGAAAACGCCGCAATGGGAATTGGAAGATATTTTACCAATGGAAGAGCCTGAAAAAATTCCCCTTAAAGAGCCTGGAGTCCCTTCTTCGCCTTTGTCTATTCCGATTATCTCTGCTCTATACACATTTCCTCCGTCTGCCATGACATCGCAGCCTGTGTCAATATCGGATATAGAATGTCCCAGAGCAGCAAAAGAAGAATCATT
Organism: Clostridia bacterium; assembly: GCA_017437345.1. The sequence continues at coordinate 474 of JAFSBJ010000256.1, forward strand.
ATAAAAAGAAACCGTACCGATTCCTGCCACAGTTTCCCTTATCCATATTCCGATTTTCCTTTTTCCGTCTTTTTTGTCTTCTGCGGGGGTAACAGTCCAGCTTATGTTTCTTTTTCCTCTTTTCCCCGAAAGAACAATGGCTTTTTGGGAGGATGTAATAAAGTCTGTAAGCTCTCCTGCCTTGCTTATTTTTTTGCCGTCAATGTGGGTTATAACATCGCCCGTTTTAATTCCGGCAAGCTTTCCGGGGGAAAGGGTTTTTCCGTCTGCAGTTTCAAATGGAGCAATTCCCACCGCGAGAACACCTTTTGTTTTAAGGCTTATTCCTATTGCTTCCCCGCCGGGAATAACACTCATATCCTCGCTTACCGAAATGTTTACATCTTTAACCGGCAAGAATCCGAAAAGATAGATTTTTTCGCTGTAGTAAGCCTTATTGTCTGATGAAACCTTCCTTGATGAATTTTCCATTGCCGGGCTTATTTTTGCCGGCTTGCTTTTTACAAGCCACGATATTCCTTCCGGAATCCAGCTGCCCGATGTCTGGTTTTTGGTGATAGTAATATTTTCGGGCAAACTGTGGGATACTGCAAAAAAGGCTGATATATTTAAAATTGATAGGGTCAGTAAAAACAACAAAAAATGTTTTGATTTAAAAAGTTTCAAAATAACTTCGCCATCCTTTGATATTATCATAACCCTCAGAAAAAAGCTTATCCTTATAAATAAATGTCATAAAAGTAAAAAATGATGAATAAAATATATTTGTTGACATAAAAGCTAAGAGAGAGCAATACGGAGCTTTTCTTGGTGTATTGTAATAAAAAACCATTGGTAAATTTATACAAAATCAATATGGAAAAGCTGGCGAAAATGTGATACAATATATAAAGAAGCAATGGAGGTACTTTGTGTTAAATTCTGCTGAAGGTAAAAATCTCCACAAAAGAATAAAAGCTTTCACAAAAGGTGAAAGTTCTAGCGCCTATGAATTTTTAGGGTGTCATAGAAAAAAAGACGGTTTTATTTTCAGAGTATGGGCGCCAAATGCAAAATCGGTAAGAGTTGTTGGGGATTTTAATTCCTGGGATACCTCGTCGCCCAAAATGCATTATCTGGAAGACGGTATATGGGAAATAACTATTTCCGAGGCAAAGATTTTTGACAATTATAAGTTTTATATAGAATGTAGTGACGGAAGCTTCATATATAAAACAGACCCCTATAGCTTCCACACCTGCACCCCGCCCGAAACAGCGGGTAAGGTTTATGATATTTCCGGTTTTAAATGGACCGACGGGGAATATTTGAAGAAAAAAAGAAAGAAAAACATTTTAAAGAGTCCTGTTAATATCTATGAGGTTCACGCCGGCTCCTGGATGAAGCATAAAGATGGCAATTTCTATAACTATAAAGAGCTTGCAAAAAAGCTGTCGGCTTATGCTAAAAAAATGGGCTATACTCATATTGAGCTTATGCCCATAACAGAACACCCCTATGGCAAATCCTGGGGCTATCAGCCCACAGGCTATTATGCCCCCACATCCCGCTTTGGCGAGCCAAAGGATTTTGCCGCCTTTGTGGATATTTGTCATAAAAATGACATAGGAGTTATTCTTGACTGGGTGGGAGCGCATTTCCCCAAGGATGCTCACGGACTTGCCGATTTCGATGGCTCTGCCTGCTACGAATACAGCGACCCATTAAAAAACGAACATCCCCATTGGGGAACAAGAATTTTTGACTATGCAAAGGGCGAGGTTATATCCTTTCTTGTTTCCGATATTTCCTTTTGGCAAAGAGTTTATCATATAGACGGATTCCGGGTTGATGCTGTGGCTTCAATGCTCTATCTTGACTATGGAAAGCAGGACGGGCAGTGGAGAGCCAATATCTATGGAGGAAATTATAATCTTGAAGCAATTGAATTTTTGAAAAAGCTTAACTTATCTGCCTTTAAAAACGATTCTTCCGTCCTTATGATAGCTGAAGAATCCACAGCCTTTCCCATGGTTACCAAACCGGGAGAAGACGGAGGGCTTGGCTTTAATTTCAAATGGAATATGGGCTGGATGAATGATATGCTATCTTATATGTCATCGGACCCCTTATTCAGAAAAGGTATCCACAATAATCTCACCTTTTCCCTCAGCTATGCTTTTAGTGAGAACTTTATCCTTCCCTTGTCTCACGATGAGGTTGTTCATGGAAAAAAATCTCTTATAGATAAAATGCCGGGCGACTATGACCTGAAATTTGACAATCTCAGAGCATTTTATGCCTATATGATGGCGCATCCCGGCAAAAAGCTCCTTTTTATGGGAGGAGAATTTGCTCAGTTTTCCGAATGGAACAGCGAAAAAGAAATAGACTGGATGCTCCTTGATTATCCCAAGCATAAGCTTTTCAGAAATTTTGTCAGGGATTTAAACAAATTCTATCTTGAAAACAAAGCCTTCTGGGAGGAAGACACAAGCTGGAAAGGCTTTGAATGGATAAGCTGTGATGATAATGATAACAGCATAGTGTCTTTTGTGAGACGAGATACAGCAGGGAATGAAATTCTTGTTGTGTGCAATTTCTGCCCTGTTGTAAGAAAAAAATATCGCATAGGTGTTTTTAAAAAGGGCAGCTATAGTTGCGTTTTTTCAAGCGATAAAAGCATCTATGGCGGCAAGGGCACGCGCCTTGGCAGGGCAGTTTCCCAAAGCATCCCGATGCACGGTCAGGAAAACAGCATAGCTCTGACTCTACCGCCAATGAGCGTGGGATATTATAAAATCAGAGAAGAGTGAATAGTGAAAAGAGAAGAGAAAATGAAGAAATCCGCTACAGCGGATTTCAACCTGTTCTATTCTCTATTCCCTTTTATCTTTTATCTATATATAATTGGAGGTCTTAAAAGTGATTAAAGGAAAAAGAAAAGAATGTATCGCTATGCTTCTTGCAGGCGGACAGGGCAGCAGACTTTTGGTTTTGACCGAAAAAATGGCAAAACCCGCTGTTCCTTTTGGGGGAAAATATCGCATTATAGATTTTCCTCTGTCAAACTGTGTAAATTCAGGGATAGATACTGTGGGCATAATGACTCAGTATCAGCCTCTGGAGCTCAATGCCTACATAGGCACAGGATCACCCTGGGGCCTCAACAGAATTTTTGGCGGTGTTCATGTTTTGCCGCCATATGCAAAGAGTAAAAAAAGCGAATGGTATAAGGGAACTGCAAACGCTATCTATCAGAATATCAACTTTGTAGACCGTTATGACCCTGAGTATGTTTTAGTTTTGTCAGGTGACCATATCTACAAAATGGATTATGACAAAATGCTTCAGTTCCATAAGAAAAAGAATGCAGACTGCACTATTGCAGTTTTGGATGTTCCTCTTTCTGAAGCTTCACGCTTTGGTATTATGAATACCAATGATGATGATTCAATATATGAATTTGAAGAAAAGCCGAAGCAGCCCAAGAGTACCAAGGCTTCTATGGGTGTGTATCTTTTTAATTGGACTGTGCTTAAAAAATATCTCATAGACGATGAAGCCGACCCCGATTCTTCAAATGACTTCGGGAAAAACATCATCCCCAATCTTTTAAAAGACAAAAAGGCTCTCTATGCCTATCAGTTTGATGGCTATTGGAAGGATGTTGGAACAATCCGCAGCTTGTGGGAAGCAAATATGGACCTTTTAGACCCGGAAGTTCCTATTGAAATAAAAGATGACAATTTTAAAATATATGCAAGAAACAATGCCGAGCCTCCAACTCTCTTTACCAAAACCTCAGATGTTAAAAACTCTCTTATTGCCGAAGGCTGCATCATAAAAGGTACAGTTAAGGATTCGGTTATTTCGTCGGGTTCTGTTGTAAGTGAGGACGCAATTGTTTTAAACAGCGTTATAATGCCCAATGTTGAAATAAAAAGCGGCGCTGTTATAAAATACGCCATCATTGGCGAAGAAAGCGTTATAGGCGAAAATGCCAAGCTTGGTGAAATTCCTGCCAAGATGGGCGCAGGCAAAAAGGGTATAACGGTTGTGGGCAGAAAAACAAATGTTGCTCCCGGCGAAGTTATAACACAGTAAGGAGGCGGTATATTATGAAAATGACAGGAATAATTTTTTCAAATGTTTATGACACATCCTTAGGAGATCTCACTATGCGTCGAACTGTGGCATCACTTCCCTTTGGCGGAAGATACCGCTTTGTTGACTTTGTTTTATCAAATATGGTAAATTCCAACATTTCTTCCATAGGTCTTATCACTAAATACAACTATCAGTCTCTTATGGACCATCTGGGCTCAGGTCTTGAATGGGATCTTAGCCGCAAAAACGCTAGCTTCTATATTTTGCCTCCTTTTGCATCGGGTATAACCAATGTCTACAGAGGAAATCTTGAAGCCCTTTCAAATGCGGTGCAGTTTTTGCAGTCGAATAAGCCTGATTATGTGGTAATGTGTGATACAACAGTAATTTGCAACATAGACTATGAAAGAGCCCTAAGGTCTCACATAGAATCAGGAGCAGATGTAACAGTTATTGCAAATCGTGAGCTTACAGCCTTTGAAGCAGATTCAAACGATTTAATGCTTCTTGTTGATAAAGATGGCATGGCAACCGATATGACAATAGGTCAGCATCCCGGAGATGGAGCTCTTGTGGGAATGGGAATGTTTATTATGGAAAGGAATTTCCTCATAAGCATTATAAATAACTATGTTTCCCGTGGAAGATACAGCTTCGAAAAAGACTTTCTTCTTTCTCGTTTTGTGGAAGGGGATATTAAAATAAAGGTTCATGAATTTGGCGGAGCGGTTCTCAGAAACCACAACATTGTTTCCTATTTCAAAAACAATTTCAAAATTATGAAAGAGGAAATCCGTGCCGACATTTTCAACCGTAATCATCCTATCTATACTAAGGTCCGCGATGAAGCTCCCGCTTTCTACACAGAAACCAGCAGCGTTAGCGAATGTCTTATTGCTGATGGCTGCACAGTTGCCGGCAAGGTTGAAGGCTCTGTTATTTTCCGTGATGTAACCATAGACGAAGGAGCAAGCATTAAAAACTCTGTTATTATGCAGGGTACGACCATTGGAAAGGGCGCAAAAATAGAAAACGCCATCATAGATAAAGATGTTACCGTAACTCCCGGGGCTGTGCTGATTGGCGGTTCGTCTTCGCCGGTTATAGTACACAAGGGCGATACAATTTAATCTTGGAAAGGACAAATCAGCCAATGAAAATATTATATGCAACAAGTGAAGCAGCACCTTTTATAAAATCCGGCGGTCTTGCAGATGTTTTGGGAGCTCTTCCTCCCGAAATCTCAAGAGACGCGCAAAACAGCGTGGCAGTTGTTTTGCCATATTACTCAAAAATAAAGAACAATCCGGATTTTGAAATAGAGTATGTTTGCGATTTTACTATGCCCCTTTCCTGGAGAGAGAGCTATGTGGGCATCTTTAAGGCAGAGGTAAGCACAAAAGGCGCCCCGGGTAAAAAGAAAACAAATGTCACCTATTATTTTATCGACAACGAAAGCTATTTTGGCAGAGACACCATCTATGGCCATATTGACGATGGCGAAAGATTTGCCTTTTTCTCAAGAGCAGTTCTTGAGATGTGTGTAAGGCTTGAACTTGCCCCTCAGATTATCCATTGCAACGACTGGCAGACCGGATTTGTTCCCCTGTTTTTAAAAGCATTCTATAGTGATGTGCTTTGCGATGTAAGAACTGTGTATACAATCCACAACATTGAGTATCAGGGAAAAGCCGATGAAAACTTTCTTGGCGATGTTCTGGGCGTTTCAGAACAATGGCGCAATGTGTGTACCCATGATGGCATGATAAATGCAATGAAAACAGCCATCGTTCTTGCTGATAAAATAACCACCGTTTCCAAAACCTATGCAAGCGAAATAAAATATGAATATTTTTCAAATGGTCTCGATGGCATCCTCTCGGAAAATCAGTATAAAACCTGCGGTATCATAAATGGAATAGATATGGAGCTTTTTAATCCTTCAACCGATAAAAAGCTTCCCTTTAATTATCGCCCATCAGCTATGGCAGGAAAGGCAAAGTGTAAGGCGGCACTCCAGGAAAAATTAGGGCTTCCTGTAAGGGAGGATGTGCCTGTGGTTGCCATGATAACCCGCCTTGTAAAGCACAAAGGCTTAGAGCTTGTGGAGTGGGTGGCAGATAATCTTTCCACAATGGGAATTCAGTTTGTTGTTCTTGGCACAGGCGATGCCCACTATGAGGATATGTTCCGCTTTCTTGCCTATGTGCATCCCGAAAGCGTCAGCGCAAATATAATGTTTGACCCGTCAATGGCAAGCCTTGTTTATGCAGGGGCAGATTTCCTTCTGATGCCATCAAAAAGCGAACCCTGCGGTCTTTCTCAGCTTATTGCAATGCGCTATGGAACAGTCCCCATTGTAAGAGAAACCGGCGGCCTTGTTGACACAGTTTCCCCTCTCAACATCGAAACCCTAGAGGGCAGGGGCTTTACCTTTAAGCTCTTTAATGCCCACGATATGTTAAATGCTGTTGAAAGGGCAAGAGACTTTTTCTACGATGGCGACAAGCTTAAAAAACATCGCGTAAATATTATGAAAATTGACAGTAGCTGGACAGATGCCGCTGTGAAATATATGGGATTATACAAAGAAATTGCAAAAACTTGATTAAATTATTAAATTATGTTATACTAAAGGTGGGGAATAATATCCCTACCTTTAGTTTTTAAAATAATAAATCTTGAAAGGAATTAATAAATGGATAAAAAAACAGCAAGTCAACTTCTTGAAACCACCTGCCAGAAGCAGTTTGGATGCGATTTAAAGGAAGCAACCAAGCAGCAGGTGTATAAGGCTCTTTGCATTATAGTTAAAGATATCTTAGTTGAAAAGAATGTTGAGTTCAAAAATAAAACCAAGAAAAAAGGCGACAAACAGGTTTACTATATGTCAATGGAATTTCTGGTTGGAACATCGCTTCACAATAATCTTTATAATCTCAAAATAGAAGACAAATTCAAATCAGTTTTAAAGGATAATGGCATCAACATAGAAGAACTCTATGAAATGGAGCCGGATGCCGGTCTTGGTAATGGCGGTCTTGGAAGGCTTGCCTCCTGTTATATGGATTCTCTTTCGTCTCTGGGTATCCCCGCCACAGGCTATTCCATACGCTATGAATTTGGTATCTTCAAGCAGAAGATTATAGATGGCTGGCAGATGGAATTCCCCGACGATTGGCTCAATCTTGGCGATGTGTGGCTCAGCGCCCGTCCCGATGAATCAATAACCGTTAAATTTGGCGGCAGAGTTAATGAATATATGGCAGAAGACGGATACCATGTGGAGCATGTGGATTTTGTTCCGGTTGTTGCAGTACCATATGATATGTATATTTCGGGCTATGATTCAAAGGCTGTAAATAAGCTTGTGCTCTGGAGTGCAAAGTCGCCCAAAAACCTTGATATGGCGGCATTTTCAAGAGGTGAATATGCAAAGGCTCTTGAAGAAAACACAAAGGCTGAGGTTATTTCAAAAATTCTCTATCCTGCCGATGACCATATCGACGGAAAGATTCTCCGCTTAAAGCAGCAGTATTTCTTTGTGAGTGCATCTCTGCAGACTATTGTTTCAAAGCATTTCAAAAAGTATTCCACATTAGATAACCTTGCAGATAAGGTTTCTGTTCATATAAACGATACCCATCCTGCACTTTGTGTGCCTGAATTAATGAGAATTCTTATGGATGAATATGGCTATGGATGGGATGATGCCTGGGAGATTTCTCAGAAAACCCTTTCCTACACCAATCACAC
>JAFSBJ010000257.1 GCA_017437345.1 Clostridia bacterium
CCCTTATAAGATTTAAAATAAGGGCTGTGTTCATTCTTTTCATTAGAGAAAAGCTTCCGATTTTCTTTTTCATTTGTGTTATCCCTCAATTATTTATTCATTTGAAGATATATTAAAAGCACATTCATATCAGCAGGAGAAACTCCAGTTATTCTGCTTGCCTGACCTATTGACAAAGGTCTTATTTTTGAAAGCTTCTGCCTTGCTTCTATTCTTAATCCATCTATTTTTTCATAGTCGATATTTTCAGGAATAAGCCTTGCTTCTAGCTTTTTATATTGCTCAACCTGCTGAATCTGCTTTTTGATATAGCCATCGTATTTTATCTGAACATACACCTGCTCTGCCACAGCCTTTGGAAGCTTAGGGCGGTCGTCGTCTAATTCCGAAAGGATTTCATAGTTTAACTCCGGCCTTCTTAAAAGGTCGCCCAGCTTAACTCCCGTTGTGATGGGTGTTGAATTATATTTTTCAAAAAATTCATCGGTTTTTTTGCTTGGTGCAATAACCTTTTTTTCGCATCTTTCAATTTCAAGCTCTATCATTTTTTTCTTTTCGAGAAACTTTTGGTATCTTTCCTCGCTTATAAGCCCTATTTCTCTGCCCTTTGGGGTGAGACGCAAGTCTGCATTATCCTGACGCAGAAGAAGGCGGTATTCGCTTCGGGATGTCATCATTCGGTAGGGTTCTTTTGTTCCCTTAACTGTTAAATCGTCAATTAGGGTTCCGATATAGCTTTCGCTTCTGTCAAGGGTAAAAAGAGATTCCCCTTTTATTTTTCTGGCTGCATTTATTCCGGCAATAAGCCCTTGAGCCGCCGCTTCTTCATAGCCGGAGCTTCCGTTAAACTGACCTGCTCCGTAGAGACCGGGATAGTCTTTAAATTCAAGACCGGCATTTAGCATTGTTGCATCGCAACAGTCATATTCAATGGCATAGGCAGTTCTCATCATTTTTGCGTTTTCAAGGCCTTCAATGGAGTGAATCATCTGAATCTGCACATCTTCGGGAAGAGATGATGAAAAGCCCTGGATATACATTTCCTCAGTGTTAAGACCCATAGGCTCAATAAATATCTGATGACGGGGCTTATCGCTGAAACGCACAACCTTATCCTCAATAGACGGACAGTATCTCGGCCCCACACCTTCAATCTTTCCGCTGTATAAGGGGGAGCGGTGAAGGTTGTCCTTTATTATCTGATGGGTGGTTTCGTTTGTATAGGTCAAATGACACAAAACCTGATTTTCGCCAATATAATCATTTTCAAAAGAAAATGGCACTATTTCATCGTCGCCTGCCTGAGGCTGCATTTTTGAAAAATCTATGCTGTTTTTATTTATTCTGGCAGGAGTTCCTGTTTTAAAGCGCATAAGTGGGATGCCATTATCTATGAGGCATCTGGAAAGTCTGTTTGCAGGGAAAACTCCATCGGGTCCGCTTTCAAAGCTCACATCTCCAACTATCACCTTTCCTTTTAAATAGGTTCCTGTGGCAATGATGGCGGCTTTAACCTTGTATCTTGCGCCAAGATTTGTTAGAACGGATTCAACCTCTTTATTATCTCCAAAGCCTATTTCTATTATTTCACCCTGCTTTATGTCGAGACAAGGGCAGTTTTCAAGGGTGTGCTTCATTTCATCGGAATATTTTCTTCTGTCCGACTGAACTCTCAGGGAATAAACCGCAGGGCCTTTTCCCTTATTTAACATTCTTGATTGGATAAAGGTTTTGTCGGCATTTTTTCCCATTTCGCCGCCGAGAGCATCTATTTCACGAACAAGGTGGCCTTTGGCTGTGCCGCCTATACAGGGGTTACAAGCCATATTGGCAACTGTGTCCATATTGATAACAAACATAATAGTTTTTGCGCCAAGACGAGCCGAGGCAAGTGCCGCTTCGCAGCCTGCATGACCTCCGCCTATAATGGCAACATCATATTCTCCTGCAAAATATTCCTGCATAGGTTTTCTTCCTTTCGTTTAAACTCCGTCCAGGTTAAAGGGCGGAATAAAGCTTTCATCTGCCGATGAGCCTTCCTGAATATACACATTTTCCGCTCCCAGCTCCAAAACAAAATCCACAAGGCTTTCATATTCCTTTTTTCTGACCCTGCGGTTTATTTCGGGATAGTTTTCAAGCTTCCCGTTGGGAGTGTATTGGCTCATCAGGCTTATAATAACCTTGTCGCCATATTTCAAATAGACATACTCTGCTATTTTCTTTGCTTCATACACGAACCCCGGCAGAAGCAAAATTCTTATTATTACTCCTCTTTGAAGAATTCCTCTTTTGTCATATATAAGCTCCGGACGCATACTGACCATTTTATCTATGGCTTTTTTTGCAATCTCCGGATAGTCGG
>JAFSBJ010000258.1 GCA_017437345.1 Clostridia bacterium
CCGCACTTCCGCCGCAGGCGGTGCGGCGAAGCCGCTTTTCTTGTGCTAATAATTAAAATGTTTATCTCATATATTCTATAATGCTACCATTATCTTCAAGACAAGACAGCATCATAAAAAGTCTCGGCAGATGAAATGGACCTTTAAAAAGCCCGCCTTTATCGCTGTTTAAAGAATTTCCTTCTTTGTCGCAGCTCATAATCCATTCGCCATATTTTTTGTCTGCGAATTTCTCCATAGAATATTTAAAGAGAGTGTCAAAATTTTCCTTGTATTTTTTATCACCATAAATATTATATCCAAGAGCAAATGCTGCCAGAGCTTCGCATTGAGGCCACCACAAATATTCATATCCGGCGTTTGATGTTCTTTGAGGGCAGAAGTCACTTTCCATATTAAGGGCATAATCCATTATTTTCTTTCCAAAATCACAAATCTCTTTGCTTTCTTTTATAGCCCCCTCACTCATCATAAACCACGCCAGCTCGTAAAGATGTCCGAAACAGGTGTATTCATTTTCGCCAAATTCATCAGCTTGTCCTGTCGGAGCATATTCTCTCACTCTTTTATTTTTGTCATCAATAAATCCGTAGGTCTTAATATTATTAATCGCTTCATCAATAAGCTTTTCAAAGCGACTGTCTTCGATACCGGAGCTTCTCATAAACTGACAGATATTAAGAATCATCATTTCCGCACCCATGATGTTATATGTCACATTATCTTTTTGCATAGTTGTTGTAGTTTTTTCATTGTATATTCTTAAAACTATTTCAAAAAAATCAAGGGCACTTTTTTTAACATCTTCTCTCTTGCATGCTTTGTAATATGCGGCGCATCCCATAGCAGCAAACCCTTCCACATGGAAGCTTTCTCTTTTTTCGATTGCTTCTCCGTTTCTTTTTGCCAGAAACGGAAGCCTGCCATCGGGCAGAATGCACTTTTTATAAAAAGCATACAGACTCTCGCATGCATCAAGATACTCTTTCCTTTTTTCAATTGTGTTGTAGGCGTGAGCAAAAGTCCATAGAGATCTTCCGGTAAATAAAACAGACTTGTCATCAGAGATAACCTTTCCCTTTTTATCAAGGCTTGTAAACATACCGCATAATTCCCTGTCAAATGCATGCTCAATCCAGAAAGGTAAAATATTTTCTGTAAGATATTCTTTATATTTATTCATAATAAACCCCTTCGGTTTTAATAATCAAACACAGTAATTCTATCACCGCTGTAGCATCTTGTCAATATTTGCCCCGGTTATAAAACATCTTAATTTGCCGGGAAGAATATGCTATGTAAAAAATATGCAAAAACCACATATAAATGTTGTGAATGTTTTTTGAAAAAACATCTTGAAAATAGATGAAAAAGATTATATAATGATAATGTGCGTGTTTTGTGTATGTAAGCACACTAAATAGAACATATGAAAAATAAATATAAAGGGGTTTATAAAATGATAGCACATGGCAAAAACATCAAAATTTTTACCGCAAATTCCAATCCTGCTTTTGCAGAAGCAATTTGCAAAAAATTAGGTATTCCTCTCGGAGATTCTGAAGTTGGCAAATTTTCAGACGGAGAGATTTTTGTTAATATCAATGAAACTGTCAGAGGAAGCGATGTATTCGTAGTTCAGTCCACCTGTCTTCCTGTAAATGATAATTTTATGGAACTTCTCATTATGATAGACGCTCTCAAGAGAGCATCAGCAGGCAGAATCACAGCAGTTATTCCATATTTCGGCTATGCCCGTCAGGATAGAAAAGCAAAAAGAAGAGATCCTATATCTGCAAAGCTCTGTGCCGATCTTATAACAACTGCCGGAGCCGACAGAGTCTTAACAATGGACCTTCACGCAGCTCAGATTCAGGGATTTTTCAATATTCCCGTTGACCATCTCTTAGGTCAGCCTATCTTAAGTAACTATTTCAAAGAAGAATTTGCTGCCGAAAAAGAAGATACAGTCGTTGTTTCTCCCGACCTTGGTAGCGTTACAAGAGCAAGAAAATTTGCAGACAACATAGATGTTCCCATAGCTATCGTAGATAAGCGCCGTCCCAAGCCAAATGTTTCAGAAGTTATGAATATCATTGGTGATATAGAAGGCAAGAATGTAATTCTCGTAGACGATATGATCGATACTGCAGGCACAATAGTAAATGGTGCAGAAGCTCTTCGCCAAAGAGGTGCCAAGAAAGTTTGTGCATGCTGTACCCACCCTGTATTATCAGGACCTGCAATTGAAAGAATTCAGAATTCATGTATTGAAGAGCTTGTTGTTCTTGACACAGTTCCCCTTTCTGAAGAAAAGAAGCTCGATAAAATCAAAATTCTTTCTGCTGCAGATCTCTTTGCGGAAGCAATCGAAAGAATCTATGAAGATGTATCCGTAAGCACACTTTTTAACTAAACCACTACATACGGGATGTAGAAAATTCTTAAGGATTTTTTACATCCCCGTCTTTTAGGAGGAATAACACCATGTTTCTTGTTGCAGGCTTAGGCAACCCCGAAAAAAAATATGATAATACCCGCCATAACATAGGATTTGAAGCTGCGAAGCTTTTTGCAGACAACAATAGTATTTCTCTCAATAAGAATAAGTTTAAAGCTATAGTAGGCGAAGGATATATTGGAAGCGAAAAGGTTATTGTTGCCCTTCCCCAGACCTATATGAATCTCAGCGGTGAAAGCATAGGTGAAATTGCTTCTTTTTATAAAATTCCCCCTGAAAATGTAATAATAGCCCATGATGACATATCTCTTGCTCTTGGCAGAATCAGAATTCGCGAAAAGGGGAGTGCCGGTGGCCATAACGGATTAAAATCCATCATATCCCATCTTGGAGGGGATGTTTTCTGCCGGATAAAAATCGGAGTTGGTGCACCAACAAACCCCGACTATGATCTTGCGGATTTTGTACTTGGCAGCTTTTCAAAAGAAGAACAGAAATCCCTTGAGTCGGTTCTTAAAGATGCTTCTTGTGCAATAGAGTGTATAATAAAGGAATCAGCTTCAAAAGCTATGAATAAATATAACAGATAGATGTCTGTATCATCAGGCTCTGTCTTGCAGGAGTAATTTATGACAGATTTTGCATCAATCTTAAATGGAATGTCCGAATTTAATTCGTGCATTGAAGATTTGCACAAAGGGAAAACCCCCATCCATATAACCGGAATGACAGGCAGCCAGAAATGCCATTTTATATATTCCCTCTGCAAACAAAGCGGCAAGAAATGCCTTGTAATTACATATGACGAAACTGAGGCAGGAAGGATAAGTCACGACTTATCGTTCCTCTTTTCTCGTGAGGCTGTTGTATTTAAAAACAGAGATTATATTTTCTATAGTGTTGACGCATCAAACCATGCAGGCGAATATTCCAGAATAAAAGCTATTTCCGAATTTACAAAAGGTGCTCCTCTTGTTGCAGGCTATGAGGCTGTGTCTCGCTTTACCATTCCGCCTGAGGTTTTTAAAAGCAACACATTTAATCTATGCGTTGGAGATACACTTAGCATAAACGATTTTATATCAAAATTAAGCTCTATCGGCTACCGTCGCACCTCAATGGTTGAGGATGTTGGTCAGTATGCTCAAAGGGGCTCAATAATAGATGTTTTTTCTCCGCTTCATTCGCGCCCAGTCCGCATCGACCTTTTCGACGATGAAATCGACTCTTTAAGAGAATTTGACAAATATTCCCAGACATCCGTTGATAATGTGGAATCCTTTTCCATATGCCCTGTCAGGGAAATAATATATGATGCAAAAAAAGCAGAAGAAGTATCCCGCAGCATACGCCTTATGAAAAACGAAAATCTTATGGCAGATGCCGAAAAATTTTCTCAGAATGGTCATTTTTCTTCTGTAGATAAATATATGCCATTTATCTATGATTCTCTCTATACCATTCTCGACTACGCCACAGAGGATACTCTTGTTTTCATTGATGAAGCAAAAATGCTTTCTGAGTCTATGAAGCTTTCTTCCAAGCAGCAAAATGAAATCATAAGCGACATGCTTTCAAAGGGAATTTTCCCAAAAACAAAAAGTCCCTATCTTCTTGATTATTCAGCCCTTATATTAAAGCTTGAAAAGCTTCCCTTTGTTTCTGTAAGCGCTCTTTCTCATTCCTGCCCGTCATTTAGTCCGAAATCACTTGTGGGAATCACAGCCAAAACCCTTCAGAGCTACAATGGAAAATCAGAGTTTTTAATAGACGATATTAAATTCTGGAAAAAGAATTCCTATAAAATAATTGTGCTTCTTGATAGCGATATCAAGATAAAAAATATGTATAATCTTTTGCAGGAAAATGAGCTTGATAGCACCATCACAGATGACATATCCTCTGCAAAGCACGGTTGCATCTGTCTTATAAAAGGTAGCCTTGGCAGGGGCTTTGAATATCCCTTGTTAAAAACGGTTGTCATAGGCGACGGAGAAACCTCGTCCCGTGCGCCTGTAAAAAGAATGAAGCAGGGCAAAAACAGCACGGATGTTATAAAAAGCTTTGATGATTTAAAAAAAGGTGACTATGTTGTTCATCGCACTCATGGTGTAGGTCAGTATGTGGGTATTCATCAGCTTGTTATTGACAATCTAACAAAAGATTTTCTCAAAATAAAATATAAAGGTGAAGATGTTTTATATGTTCCCACAAGTCAGCTTGATTTTCTTCATAAATTCACAGGCAGTGAATCAGAAAGAGTAAAGCTCAATAGCCTAGACGGCTCTGCCTGGAAAAAAACAGTCTCAAGAGTAAAGGAAAGCGTTTCAAAGCTTGCAGAAAATCTTATATCTCTCTATGCTGAACGCTCTAGGCTAAACGGTCATGTTTTCTCTGAAGATACCCCCTGGCAGAAGGAATTTGAAGAAAAGTTTATCTATGACGAAACTCCCGATCAGCTAAGGTGCATAAAAGAAGTCAAATCCGATATGGAAAAAGGCAAATGTATGGATCGTCTCCTTTGTGGTGATGTTGGCTACGGGAAAACAGAGGTTGCTATAAGAGCTGCATTCAAATGTGTTATGGAGGGGATGCAGGTTGCATATCTTTGCCCCACAACAATCCTTGCCCAGCAGCATTACAACACCTTTTCCTCCCGAATGGGAGAATATGCAATGAGCGTTGAGATGCTTTCACGCTTCCGCACTAAAAAACAGCAGGAAAAAACCATATCAAAGCTAAAATCAGGCTCGGTTGATGTTGTAATCGGTACCCATCGCCTTTTGCAAAAAGATGTTTCATTTAAAAATCTTGGCCTTCTCATCGTTGATGAAGAGCAGAGATTTGGTGTGGGCCATAAGGAAAAAATAAAAGAACTCAAAAAAAATGTAAATGTTTTAACCTTAAGTGCCACTCCGATTCCGCGAACTCTCAATATGGCAATGGTCGGAATAAGGGATTTAAGTGTTTTATCTGCTCCTCCAAGCGACCGTCATCCTGTGCAGACTTTTGTTATGGAGCATGATGAAGCTCTTATCATAAATGCTATAAAAAGAGAACTCGACAGAAAAGGTCAGGTTTATTATCTTCATAACCGCATAGATGGTATAGAACGCGTTGCCGCAAAAATAAAAGAAACTCTGCCGGATGCCCGCGTAGCTGTTGCTCATGGAAAAATGAGCGAAAATCAGCTTGAAGAAATAATGATGCACCTTCTTCAGGGCGAAATAGATGTTCTTGTTTGCACCACCATAATCGAAACCGGTCTTGATGTTTCCAATGTCAACACAATTATAATAGAAAACGCCGATCATTTAGGTCTTTCACAGCTCTATCAGCTCCGCGGAAGGGTAGGAAGGTCTAATCGCCTTGCCTATGCGTATCTGACCTATAATGGCGGAAAAATCCTTGATGCTACAGCCCATAAGCGTCTTATGGCAATAAAGGAATTCACAGAGTTTGGCTCAGGCTTCAAAATAGCAATGCGTGATCTTGAAATCCGTGGAGCAGGCAATCTTCTTGGCCATGAGCAACACGGAAATATGAATCTCGTTGGCTACGATATGTATTGTATGCTTTTAGAGCAGGCAGTAAAAGAGAAAAAAGGCGAAAACTATGTTCCGCCTCTGGAAATAACTGTGGATATAAAAATAGATGCGTTTATTCCTGAGAAATATGTGGAGTATGAACAGCAGAGAATCGATATGTATAAAAAAATCGCCACTATAGAAAATATGGAGGATTACTACGACATCCAGGGAGAATTTATAGACCGTTTCGGTGATATTCCAAAAAGTGTGCATAATCTTCTGGAGCTTGCCTATATAAAAAGTCTTTGCCGGAAGGCTGAAATTTCCGATGTTATTCAGAATGATGCTTCTGTAAGCTTTATATTCACAGAAAGGGCAGATCCTCAGGCTGTTATAAAACTTTTGGAAGAACACAGCCGGGATATGCGTTTCGTAAATGGTGCAAAATCAAAAATTATTTATAAATGTAAGGATAATTTCCTTGACAATATTAAAATTATATTACAAAGCTTGGTAAAAACAATACAAGATCATAATTAAAGGTTATTATATAGTTGAAAGGGGTGTGAACAGATGAAAACAATAAAAAGAATAATATCATTAGCTCTTGCTTTGGCAGTTTCTTTATTGTGCCTTTGTTCCTGTTCATTCACCGGAACTGAAAATTTATCCGACGCAAACTTTATAAAAGTCGGCGATAGGAAGCTGTCCAAAGAATATATCGGCTATTTCTTCTATGTTGCAAAACGCAATATGATTAAAGAAGCAGGATTTGTTGTTGGTGATGGTGGCAATGCAAGCGAAGAAGATATCGAATCATTCTGGGAAACAACCGAAATAGAAGGAAAAAAAGCTGTGGATGTTGCCCGTGACCTTGCGGCAGATAACGCTGTTATTCAGACAGTTCAATATCTTAAGGCAATTGAAGAGGGCATAAAGCTTACCTCAGATGATGAAAAAGAAATCTCAGCTCAGATAAATGCCGCCACAGAATCAAGCGGTGGCAAAGAAGCTTTTAATAATCAGCTAAAAAGTATGGGCTGTGATGCTGATGCCTACCGACAAATCCTAACAGAAAACAGATATGTTCAAAAGCTCTATGATAAATACGATTCCGATGGAAAGCTTTCAGTTTCCGATGAAGAGCTTTTATCATACTCATCTGCAGTTCCCGAAGGAACTCCATCTGAGCAGATTTTTGACGGAGCTAAAAAATATAAATTCAATAAAATGGCTCAGGAATGGGAAAAAGATTATGAAATCGTAATATCAGATAAAGCGATGAAAGAATTTGATGTATAAAAGGGGCTGTCTCAATAATCACATTTTATGAATACTTATGTATCAAATATTGTAGGGAACGCATTTATGCGTTCCGTGGAATGGATAAATCCATTCCCTACAAGCTGACTATGCATAATTATTCACTGTATACGATTATTCAGACAGTCCCTTTTTCGTTTATCTTTAAAAAAACTCTTCATTAATTCTTTACTTTCTTCTTCTCCAATTCCATAATAACATTCCACATTATGATTAAAAAGCCCCGGATTCATTAAATTAACCTTTGATATGCATGCTCCTGTCTTTGGTTCTTCGCATCCTATATAGAGTCTTTTTATCCGCGAATTTATTATCGCTCCGGCACACATTGCACATGGCTCCACACTAACATACATTTCGCAGTTTTCCAAAGTTTTGCTTCCGAGCTTCTTGCAGGCTTTTTTTATTGCATTTATTTCGGCATGACAGGTGCAGTCCAAGTTTTTTTCAACTGTGTTGTGAGCTTTTGCGATAATGTTTCCTTCAAAGCTTATAATAGCCCCAATGGGAATTTCATTTTTTTCATATGCCTTTTTTGCCATCTTTAAAGCTTCATCCATCATTTTCATCAGTGTTGTTCACCTCATATTTTTTAAATTCAGGTAAATTCTTAATTGCCGAAAAAATGCTTTTCCGTGCATCTTTGTTATCCCGACATATTGTTTTTAAAAGCTGTTTTGTATAATCTCTCTTTGTGTTTCCGTCAGCAGGACATAGCTTTTTCATAACAGGAAGATTATTATCTTTTGCACATTTTTTAATTAAATATTCATCGGCAAATATAAGTGGTCTTATAATAGTTATTTTGCAATCATCATAATATGTCATAGGCTCAAAACACATTGCCTTCCCATTGTATATGGTATTCATAACAAATGTTTCAATAGCATCATTTTTGTTGTGTCCAAGGCAAAGCTTGTTGCAGCCTATGTTCTTTGCTAAATTGCATAGTGCCGCCCGTCTCATTTTAGAGCAAAGACCGCATGGCGATTTGGGCTTCATATTGTCAAAGACAATTTCCTTTATCTGTGTTTTTTCAATATGGTATTCAATGCCTAAAGTTTTGCATAAGTCCGATATATCTGAAAAATCGGTTTTTTCAAAACCTGTATCAATGCTTATTGCTTTTATTTCAAATTTTTTGGGGTAAAAGCTTTTTAGCATGTTCATTGATGTTAGTAAAACAAGACTGTCTTTTCCACCGGAAACGCCAACTGCAATAACATCGCCATTGTTTATCATATCATAATTCTGAATAGCCTGTCTTAAAAGACTTAGTATTTTTTTCATTTTTCCTCCGTGGGGTCTTTCTCAGAGCTTGCAATCACAGATATAAAAAAATACACACTTTACAAAGTGTGTATTTTTAAAGCGGAAGACGAGATTCGAACTCGCGACGTTCACCTTGGCAAGGTGACGCTCTACCACTGAGCCACTCCCGCATAACATTTACGATATAGTTATTATATCAATAATCACATCATTTGTCAAGGGCTAAATGCAATTTTAATACCGTTAAAATTCATAAAAAATCAAAATAAAAGCCTCCCGTTTTGGAAGGCTTTTATAAGATTATTTCTTTGTATTCTTTGTAACCATTTTAGAAAGAGCAAAAAGTGCAATTGCGTTTGGTATAACCATAAGATAATTGAAGAAATCTGTCAGCTCCCAAACGAGGTCGTTTTTAAGGATTGTACCAAGGAATATAAATCCTATAGCAACAACAGAATAGATAACTGTTGCAATTTTTTTGTTTTTAAATAAATACTGAACATTTAATTTACCAAAGAAGTTCCATCCTATAATTGTTGAAAAAGCAAAGAATAAAAGACAAATCGCAACAAATATATTACCAAAGTTACCCCAGGGAAGAGCGGAAGATACAGCAGTCTGCATAGCAGTTGTTTTTGCAACTATTGCAGTTTCGCCGCTTGTTGCTGCAATATAAGCTTCTCCCGAAAGTCCTGCAAGTGGGCCGTTTCCTGTGTAAAGACAAGTGATAACAACAAGAGCTGTCATAGTTAAAACAACAAATGTATCAATAAACACACCAATCATAGCTGCAACACCCTGGTCGTGGGGCTTTTCAACATTTGCCATAGCGTGAGCGTGTGGGGTAGAACCCATACCTGCCTCATTTGAGAAAAGACCTCTTTTAGCGCCCTGGCTTATTGCGGTTTTAATTGCATAACCGATTCCACCACCAATAAGAGCATCGGGAGTAAATGCATATTTAAATATCATAGCAATTGTCTGTGGAACATATTTAATTCTGATGCAAAGAATAATAAGACTACCAAGAAGGAATATGCCTGCCATAAATGGAACCAATTTTTCTGTTACCGATGCAATTCTCTGAATACCTCCAATGAAAATAAATGTGGCAACAATAGCAACTACAACACCCACAGCCCATCCGGGGATACCAAAAGCATTGTTGCATGATTCTGCAATAGAGTTAGACTGAACCATAGAACCCATAAATCCAAGAGCCAAAATTGCAGCAATAGCGAAGAACACAGCTAAAAATGTTCCAAAGGCATTTGGAAATGCTCTTTTTATGTAATAAACCGGCCCACCATGGATTTCACCATCGTCATCCTTAATTCTTGTTTCCTGAGCGAGTACTGCTTCTGCATAAATTGTTGCCATTCCTAAAAATGCAATAATCCACATCCAGAAAATAGCACCGGGGCCGCCTATGAGTATTGCACCTGATGCACCAACAATGTTTCCTGTTCCAACCTGAGCTGCAATAGCTGTAGCAAGTGCCTGGAAAGAGCTTAAGCCGGATTCGTTTTTGCCTCCTTTTAATGAAAGGCTGCCAAATACCTTTTTCATTCCTTCGCCAAAGCATCTAACCTGAATGAATTTTGTTTTGAATGAGTAGAAAAGACCAACGCCAACAAGAAGAATAATTAAAATGTAGTCAGAAAGATATGCGTTTGCTTTTGCCACAAGATTTAGGATTGTTTCCTGCATAAAATTACCTCCAAAAATTATTTTTGCAACAAAAAAAGCTGCCTTATTAAATAAAGCAACTCCAAAGAAAGAATAATGACCTGATTCATTATTTAGCCTCTATCCTTTTGCCTGAGAGATTCGGTTTTAACACCTTGCACCTTCGGCACCCAATTTAATGAGATTCTCCAGAGTCCCCTCCGTCTTCGGTTCAAAAGTTCCTAAGACTTCAATAGGTTTTATTTAATTTATGGATAAATTCTACCATGGGTTGAATCAAATTTCAAGTATGTATAATAAAATTCAACAATATATAACAAAAAATTTATTAAATTGTATATTATGTGCTTGCAAGTTATACTAAATTAGGGTATAATATGTTTATTATTTTTTTGGAGGTAAGTTATGCAAAGAGAAAGATTTTCATCACGCCTTGGCTTTTTGCTTATTTCAGCAGGCTGTGCAATAGGTCTTGGCAATGTATGGCGCTTTCCATACATAACAGGTAAATACGGCGGTGCCGCATTTGTTTTATTATATCTGCTGTTCCTGCTCTTTATGGGGCTTCCGATAATGGTTATGGAGCTTTCAGTTGGGCGTGCAAGCCAGAAAAGTATTGCAAAATCTTTTGATGCTTTGGAAAGTAAGAATTCAAAGTTTTATCTTTTCAAGTACCCCGCAATGGCAGGTAACTATCTTTTAATGATGTTCTATACCTCGGTTGCAGGCTGGATGCTTATCTATTGCAAAAAGCTTATTTGCGGAGAATTCACAGGAGCAACTCCTGAGTTTGTTTCTGAAACCTTTGGTTCTATGATGGCAGACCCCATAGCAATGACTGCGGCTGTTGTAATAATTGTTGTCGGCTGCTTTGCAGTTTGCTCGCTTGGTCTTGAAAAAGGCGTTGAAAGAATCACAAAATGGATGATGCTATGTCTTTTTGCAATTATGATAGTGCTTATTGGCAACTCTCTATTAATGGATGGTGCCATGGAAGGTCTCAAGTTCTATCTTTATCCTGATTTTGGAAAGCTTATGGAAGCAGGTATTTTCAATGCTATATTTGATGCAATGGGGCAGGCATTCTTTACCTTGAGCATCGGTATGGGCTCAATTGCAATTTTCGGAAGCTATATTGATAAAAAACACTCGCTCTCAGGTGAAGCTGTTCGTATTACTCTTCTTGATACAAGCGTAGCGTTTATGGCAGGCCTTATTATTTTCCCTGCTTGCTTTACCTATGGCGTTAATCCTGATAATGGGCCAAACCTTATTTTTGTAACCCTACCAAACATATTTGCAGCAATGCCCGGTGGAAGAATATGGGGCACACTTTTCTTTGTTTTCCTTTTGTTTGCTGCATTATCCACAGTAATTGCTGTGTTTGAAAACATAGTTTCCTTCTGGATAGATTTAAAGGGCTGGTCAAGAAAGAAGATAGTATTGGTAAATGGAATTCTTCTTTTAATTCTTTCTCTTCCATGTGTGCTTGGATTTAATGTTCTTTCGTTTATCCAGCCTCTTGGTGCAGGGTCCACAATTATGGATCTTGAAGATTTCATCATAAGCAATAATATTTTGCCCCTTGGCTCTGTCATATATGTTATCTTCTGTTCGTTCCGCTTTGGCTGGGGATGGGATAAATTCATCGAAGAAGCAAATTCCGGTGACGGTTTAAAATTCCCCAAAAAGCTTCGATTCTATGTGACTTATATCCTTCCTCTTATAATTCTATTTGTATTTGTTCAGGGATACATTGCAAAATTCTTTTAATTTTTTACAATGTAACTAATAAAAAGAAGAAAATGATGAGAAATGGTTACTTGAACCCTACAAGTAACCATTTCTTTATAATTTTAAGAAAAAAACACTTGACATATCTTGTTTTGATTGATATAATAATAAAGTCGCTCGGAGAGGTGGCTGAGCTGGTTGAAGGCGCAGCATTGGAAATGCTGTAAACGGTAATCCCGTTTCGAGGGTTCGAATCCCTTCCTCTCCTTAAAAAAATAACACTCACATTAGGTGGGTAGTGATAAGGAAGTATTGAAAATATCACTACTTACCGACAAGCAGGGTGTAAAAGAGAGTTAAGCATATCACATTTATAGTGTGATGTGCTTTTTCTCATATAAGGGTAAAATGTCACGCGATAGAGGTTAAAAAATGCCCTGTTTTAGCGGTTTTCAAAGCCTAAAACTTACAAGGCAATGGTTTTATATTCAAAACCTCAAAAACGGCTTCTATCGTTCCACAAAAATCTAAAAATGAACACTTTTTGAAAAAGGGGATTTAAGTCCGTTTTTCGGCTTAAATCCCCTTAACTGACATAAAGCGAAAAAGAACAGGTTTGTCAAGGGCGAGCGCAGCTCGTGCATTTACCCTTGACTTGCCTGTTCCTTTTTTGCTATTAAAGCAAATAATCAAATATTTTCCTTAAAAGTTTTTCTCTGTTTGCTTTTTTAAATTCACATTCCCAAATACGCATAACTTTCCAGTTACGTTCTTCAAATATTTCAGTAACTTCTATATCGTGTTGCATATTTCGTTCTCGTTTTTTTGCCCAATAGTCAGCATTATCAGCCGGACGGGTATTCCTACAGTCGTGTCCGTGCCAAAAACAACCGTCAACAAAAACAGCAATCTTCTTTTCAAGAAAAACAAAATCAGGATGTCCCTTTACAGGATATTTTCTTTTCCATCCTTTAATATTATTTTCTTTGAATATTTCTATTAGCTTTAACTCGGTGGATTTATTGCCGTTTGAACGCACTTTTTGCATAATATTTGAACGCTTATTTTTATCAAATATATCAGCCATAGTATTAACTGTTAGCCGCAAACTTTTCCATTGTCATATTAGAAATATGTCTGCTTACATCTTCACCTAAATGGTTCACAATAATATTGTCAAAGTCCGCATAGTCGATTTCTCTGATTTCATTGAAAATATTATTATACAAGTATTCCGCAAATGTTGTTGCTAAAACAATTACAATAGGAGTTCCTTTAATATCTCTTTTGGCAGCAGGTACATATCTTGGAGTTATTACTATCGTATATTCTCCTCCTATTTCTTCCCTATGTTCTCTTAATCTTCCAACATTGATGCCGCTTAATTTATTTGCGGTAGATTTTGATTCAACTGCAAATTTCTTTTTCTTTGTCAAATACAAACATTCTATATCCGTATGACCTGCGCCTCCAATACGTTTTGCCTCAACATTATAAAACATACTAAAGCCTTCTTCAAGAACTTCCTCAAACAAATAAGCGGTATCGTTATCAGGATTGTTTGAATATTCCTCTATCAATTTTGGCAATTCCAAAAGCGAAGACAGTTCGTTGCTTTCTCCAATTTCGTCCATTAAGATTTGAGGATAGAAACTATAAATTTCCTTGACTACATCCAAAGTCATTCTCTCGCTATCGTCAAGTTTTAACGGTTGTTGAGCGAACGAATAAACATCCAACATTTTATGTACGAATGCAGAAACAGAATTTTTAATTTTTACATAACCGTCTCTTGCGCTTCTTCCTGTTGGATTGCTACTGCTACCTGTCTTTGACGGATGATATAACTTGCATATCAAATCACCTTTTACTACATCAAGAATGCCTATTGAAGATAATAATTTGCAAGTATAATATTCCCATTCATAAACCGCGTTAACATAGGTGTGCTCGTCGGATTTATATATTTTTTCTATCTCCGTATTATCCTTTGAACGCAATTCAAGTATATCTTTCACAAGCTGCTCATATTTATCATTGCTCATAGAATTAACAAAAGCTATTATTTGAGCATACTCGTAGTTATACAGTTTTCCGTCTAATCTTTCGTCTAAAAGCAATTTGAATATTAACCTAAACGGATATAACTGAAATTCTTTATCCGTTCCGCTTGCAGGATGTTGAAACTGTATAGCAAAAAGCATTGCAATAAATATTTTTGTCAGTTTTTCCTCATCGTTAATATGCTTTAAGAAAAGATTTCCTAACGGGCTAAACATAAATTTTTTACCGTCGTTATCATCCTCATATCCAAACATAAAGTATTTTAATGTATTTATTCTATGATTTATTGAATCCAATGGCTTTGATTTTGGGTTTCTTGTTTTGTAAAGATTCAAAGCCGCTAATCTGTCCTGCATTCTTTGTCTTTCAATTTCTGAAATATCTGTTTTACAGCTGTTTTTAACATCTAACGCAACAGCCTTTATCAGTTCATAGTTTGATGTGTGTTTGTATAAAATCCACTTATTTCTTTCTACCATTATTGGCATAATAATTCACCTACTTTCCAATTTGCTCAATTACTTTCATCATCAGTTTTGGTGGGATAGATTCTCCTATAACCGTTCTTATAAATGTATCTGTTGAATCTTTTGGGAAATCTATATCGTTTGGTATTGATGAAACAATAAACGTTTCTAACAAGGTCAAAACTCTTGCATCCGAATATGTGCCATCCTCTTTTAATCTACCCGGATGTACGTTGTTATGGGAGCTCATACTGCCGCTAAATGTTGTTCTTGTCGGACAGGGCTGATCCCATACCATTCGTTTGAATGTATTATGAAACCCTTTTATACGAGTTCCGTCCTCTTTTTTAGGATAATATTCTTCATTGGTAAGGGCGCTTTTTCCTGTGGGAGTATGTTTTAAGGCTAATACTGCTCTATCATTGTGAGCCTTTGCAAAATGCCAAGGTATGTCGGAACTCTCGCCCGATTCAAGAGA
>JAFSBJ010000259.1 GCA_017437345.1 Clostridia bacterium
CAACCGGCAAAGATAAATTAAAAGTGCCTCCGGGCGGAATCGAACCACCGACACGGGGATTTTCAGTCCCCTGCTCTACCTACTGAGCTACAGAGGCATATTTAACTTATTTTGCCTGCGGACAGCCTCAGGGCTATCCGCAGACTAAATGGCGACCGAGAAGGGGCTCGAACCCTCGACCTCCAGCGTGACAGGCTGGCATTCTAACCAGCTGAACTACTCGGCCATACCAATGGGAACTATAGGGCTCGAACCTATGACCCTCTGCTTGTAAGGCAGATGCTCTCCCAGCTGAGCTAAGCTCCCAAATAGTTTCGTCAATTGCGACTTTGTTATTATAATACTTTTTTTCCTTTGTGTCAAGCTTTTTTTTAAAAACTTTGAGTATTTTCAAAATCTTATGGAATTTACCCAAAAACACGATTTATTTTTCCAAATAATAAAAGCTTTTTAACAAAAACGCAAGGTAAAGGGATTGTAAAAAAAGTCCGGAACGCAAAAAGGCGGAAATAAAACCAACATAAGAGTAAAGTATGCTCATAAATCTTCAAATTTTGGTTTATAGGTTGAAAAATATCTTTTTCAAGATATTTTTCTTCAATGGTATGCCTTTTTGCTATAAGCAAATCAAAGCCATCGGAGAGTTACCCAAATATGTTTTGGAATTTCAAATTTTAAATATAATTTCGTTAAAATACTCGGGAATATCTGCAAATATTCCCTGCGTTTTTGCCTTATTCTATTATAAAATTTGCTAATTCCAAAATTCACAGAACCTAAAGACTTTAAAAATTAAAGTTTTTTAAGGCGGAAGCTTTTGGCAATACGATGTATGCCGAAAGCGACAACGAAGAAAAAATATTTTTTTAAAGTTTTGAGGCATATTCAGGTAGCTCCCCGATGGCTTCATCGCAGTACTTTTGTACAGCGTCGGGCTATCGCTCAAAGCAAGAAATAATCTTGCTTTGAGTTCGATTTACTCATTCCGAATCATTTTTTCCTAATCCCCAAAAATCAGGACTGTAAAAACCCAATTGTTTTTTTCAGTCCCCTGCCTAAATATTATTACCGATTGAGCAATTTTTATGCTTCACAATTTTTCAGTATTCTTTTAACCTCGGCATCCGTTAAATGGCGCCATCTTCCAAGAGGAAGGTTGCCAAGGCTTAGTCCACCTTCGGAAACTCTTTTAAGTCCCATCACCTTAAAGCCAACTGAGGCACACATTTTCCTTACCTGACGATTTCTTCCTTCATGAATGGTTATGGAAATAACTGCGCTGTTTTTTCCATAGTCCACCACATCCACCACAGCAGGAGCTGTTTTTCTTCCGTCTATATACACTCCCTGTTCAAGCTTTTTAAGTGCGTTTCTTTCAGCATTTCCGCTCACAAAAACCTCATAGGTCTTATCAAGCTTATGCTTGGGATGGGTTATTTTATAGGTGAAGTCTCCGTCGTTTGACAAAAGAAGAAGACCTTCTGTGTTGCAGTCGAGCCTGCCAACAGGATAAACCCTTTTTGAAATGTCAGAAACAAGATCCATAACAGTTGGTCTTCCTTCCTCGTCGCTGACGGTTGTCATATAGCCTGTGGGTTTATTTAGCATAATATAATATTTTTTCTCTTCGGGCTTTACGGTTTCACCATCAACAGCCACAACATCCCCCTCTGCCACCTTTGTGCCCAGAATGGTGCATTTTTCGCCATTGATTTTCACCCTGCCCTGAAGGATTATCTCTTCTGCGGCTCTTCTTGAAGCCACACCACACATTGCAAGATATTTCTGAAGTCTCATTTCTTCCATTTGTTTGTTCCTCTTTTATATTTAGACTTTCTGCTTTATTATAACATAGGAAATTGCGCGCAAAAAGTGCGCAATTTTGCTTGTTTCAAAAAAGTGTACCTCTTTGCCCCCAAGAGTGGGGGCGGTGCTTGCCGGTGGCAAGCGGTTACCGCCGACCGAAGCGAAGCTGAGACCAGGGGGTTGATGTGATAAAATCACTTTTTTATAAATGTTCAAGTCCTGTTTTAAGAGCATCAAGATCATAGGATTTATCTTCAAACACTCTGTTTTTATCTTCAAGCTTCAAGAATTCTTTATAATATCTTTCGCCAAATTCTCTGAGCGCCGTCGCAGAAAAATGAAGCTTGTCGGGGTTACTGCCCAGACCTTCTGCCGAAACAAAGGCTGTTTTTTCATTTTTCGACACATAGCTTTTTAGCGCATCGTTTATTTTGGTATAGTTCTTATGAATATCCCCGTTTGAATAATTCTTTAAGTAGTCACCAAGACCGCCAAAAAGGAAGGGGACATCCTTTAAACCAAGCTTTTCTCTGAAAGCTTCCATAATTTTTGAAAGCTTTTCTTCGTAATGGGGATAAAGGTCGTCTCTGCAGTCACTTTCGCCCTGATGCCAGAGAACTGCTGCAATTTCAGATGAACGCATGGCAAGCTCTGCCATATAGATAGTGTGGTCAAATAAAAGCCCGCCCACAGCCCACTGATTAAGGCATGTCCCACCATCGGCACAAGGGATGATTCCCGTGGTAACATTTCTTTCGTTGGCATAAAGGTCGACAAAGCTTTCTGCAAGGTTTATTCCTGCAGTCACCCTGTCGGGATTAACAGGCACATACATCGGCCACCATCTGCCATTTCTTAAAACCTTTATCTTGTCATTTTTTATTGGTTCAACTTCACTCGGAAAGCCTCTGCCTGCCATGTTGGACTGACCGATTATTAAAATTGAATGTATCACCTATGCTCTCCTTTTTATACTATTTCTTCAGGCATAACAATTGCCGCCACGATATATGCAAGTATTCCGGATCCGCCAAAAACTGTGAATGCCACAAGAGCAAGGCGCACCAGCGTTACATCAATATCAAAATATTTTGCAAGCCCCATACATACACCGCATAGTTTTTTTCCTTCTTTTATTTTGCAGAGTTTTTTCATTTTATCCACCCCTGATTATTTATATTCTTTGCTCAGTGCCTCAAATGAAGGAAGAGATTTTTCTATCATCTGAGTCGACACACAATATGAAATTCTCACATAACCCGGATATCCAAAGCTATCGCCGGGAACCAAAAGAAGCTCATATTTTTTTGCTTTTTCGCAAAAAGCATGAGAATCTTCTTCTAAAGCTTTAACAAAAAGATAGAAGGCACCATCGGGCTGAGCCACCTTATAGCCATATTTTGAAAGGGCATCGCAGAGGATATCGCGGTTTTTCTTATAGATGGAAATGTCGGCTGTTTTGCCAATGCATTTAGGAACAATTTTCTGGAAAAGGCTTGGTGCGCAAACAAAACCAAGAGACCTTCCTGCGCCGCAAACTGCAAAATAAACATCTTTCCAGTCGTTTGCTGTATCGGGAACAAGAACATAGCCTATTCTTTCACCGGGAAGGGAAAGAGATTTACTGAAGGAATAGCAAACTATGGTGTTGTTATAGTAGTTTGGAATAAAGGGTACGGTAACGCCATCTGTATAGACAAGCTCGCGATATGGTTCATCGGCAATAATATATATATCTTTTCCATATTTTTTTTGCGCTTCATCTAAAACAAGGGCAAGATTTTTTATTGTTTCTTCAGAAAGAACAACACCGGAAGGGTTGTTTGGTGAATTTATGATTATTGCCTTTGTGTTTTCATTTATGGCAGATTTCAGAGCCTTAAAATCTATCTGGAAATCTTCTTCGCGGCATTTAACCGTTACAGGTTTCATTCCTGCCTGATTTATAAACACTATGTATTCAGGGAAGAAGGGCGCAAGAATTATAACCTCGCCATTTTCTTCGGATATTGCAGAAAGAGAAATGGTCAGCGATGCTGCAGCACCAACTGTCATATAGAAATTGTCTGCAGTATATTTTGTGCCAAAATTTTTATTAACATAGTCGGCACAAGCTTTTCTTACATCAGGCGCACCCTGGGCTGAGGTGTAGCCATGAAGGGCGACGGGGTCTGTGTTTAAAATAAGGTCGCTAAGGGCTTCCTTAACACATTCCGGAGCAGGAACACTGGGGTTACCAAGGCTGAAATCATAAACATTTTCAGCACCTATCTCTGCCTTTCTTTTTAATCCATATTCAAAAAGCTCTCTTATTTCACTGCGGCGGCTGCCCAGCTCATACATTTTCTTTGATACCATAATTCTACCTCCGACATTATCTGCTGTTTTTACTTTGAATTATATTTAATAATAAACCATTATCGAAAAATCGTCAATATTTTTTAACACTCATCATAGCTTTAAATATTTTTGATTTATTATATCACAAAATTCTATCTGTTACAACATATACGCATTGATTTATCTGCCATTTTGTAGTATTATATTTAAAGAGGAGAGATAAAAATGCTTCAGCCACAGGATATAACAAACTTTTTAATTGAAAATTATCTGTCAGAAGGCGATATAGCCATAGACGCCACCGCAGGCAACGGAAATGACACACTAAAGCTTTGCAAAAGGGTTGGCGAAAAGGGAAGGGTTTACGCCTTTGACATTCAGGATAAAGCCATTGAAGAGACAAAGAAGCTTATCTTTGAAAATGGTTTTTTAAATGCTGAAATAATTAAAGACAGCCATGAATTTATGGATAAATACATAAACCAAAAGGTTAAAGCAGTTATATTCAATCTTGGTTATCTGCCCGGCGGCGACCACAGCTTGCAGACAAAGGGTGAAACCACCATAGAAGCTATAAAAAAATCCCTCCGGCTTATTTGCGATGACGGATTTATTGCTATTATGATATATTATGGAAAAAACTCAGGCACAGAGGAAAAGCTTATGGTGACAGAGTTCCTCAAAAAGCTTGACCATAAGAAATATACAGTCACTCTCCACGATTTTTTCAACCGCCCCAACAACCCGCCTATAACAGCGGTTATAACTAAAAACTGACACCCAGCAGAAAAGAGGATTTGAAAATATGAAATACAACACATATCTTTTCGACTTTGATGGAACTCTTGTGGATTCTCAGCATATGTGGCACTTATGCTGAGAATCCTGGATGAAAATAATATTAAATACGGAGACGACATCGTTAAAATCATAACCCCCTTAGGCTACGCCGGCGCAGCAGAGTATTTTATAAAAATGGGCATTAAATTAAATAGGGAAGAGCTTATCGCAAAAATGAACGAATATGCCTTTGTTGAATATGCCCACAACATCCCGGCAAAGCCCGGTGTGATTCCGGCTCTTAAAACGCTCAGCGAACAGGGAGCAAGCCTTAATGTTCTGACAGCAAGCCCACATACCGTGCTTGACCCTTGTCTTAAAAGACTTGGGATATATGATTTATTTGACAATGTGTGGTCGTGTGATGATTTTGAAACCACAAAAGCCGACCCGACGATTTATGTTGAAGCGGCAAAGAAGCTGGGAAAGCCAATGGAAAGCGTGCTGTTCCTTGATGACAACTACAATGCAGACAAAACCGCAAAATCTGCAGGCATGAAGGTTTGCGGGGTGTTTGACGAATCATCGGCTGAATATGCTCACGAGATAAAATCCATTGCCGACCACTATGTTTATAGTTTTTCGGAGCTTTTTGACCTGAAATGATTACATATATTTTTTCAAAGCTTGAAATTACCATTATTCTATGATAAAATACCTTGCAGATGCGCTAAAAGGAGAAACTCACAATGAGAATGAGAAAAAAGAAACATCAGACAGAACGACTCCATAACTGCTCTGATATTATTATTGATGATATAACAAAATATCAAAATGACATAAAGGCTGTTTTTGATGACGATAAGCCACTTCATATGGAAATAGGCTGCGGCAAGGGTGCTTTTATTCTGGAAACAGCAAGAAGAAACCCCGATATTAATTTTATTGCTATTGAAAAAAATCTTAATGTCCTTGTTCTGGCAGCAGAAAAGATTAAAAACAATAACCTGACAAATGTGAGATTTGTGGCAGGTGATGCAGGGGTTTTAAGAGAATTTGAAACCAAAACAAAATGCGACAGAATTTACATTAATTTCTGCGACCCATGGCCGAAAAATGGCTATCGCAAACGCCGCCTCACTCATGAATATCACCTTGCAATATGGGAAAAGCTATTAAAGGAAAACGGAGAAATCCATTTTAAAACAGATAACAGAGGTCTTTTTGAATTTTCTCTTAATTCTTTTTCTGATTATGATATGAAATTAAAAAACATTACTCTGGATTTGCATAATTCATCCTTTGAGGGTAATGTTATGACAGAATATGAAAAGCTGTTTTCAGATAAAGGACAGCCGATTTATCGTTGTGAGGCAATATACAGAGTAAAATAACCATTGGCTACAACATTTTTCCTGTTGACAAAATTAAAAATTTTAATTATAATGTATTTCCTGTGATAGCAAAACTGCTTGCAGTTTTGCTCTTCACATATTCCTTATTCACTATTACCTTTTACTTTAAGTTCCGGGGGCGTACAGGGTTCGACGGGGATTTTGAAGCACAAGGAGCGAGCAGCGTTGGATTTCGCTTTAAAAAGTCCGACTTTAAATATAAACGCTAACAAAAACTTAGCATACGCTGCCTAATTAAAGGCAGCCGTTCTTACCGGAGCTACCGCACTCCGGATAAGAGCGTCATTTAGCGGTGCACATGAGCATGCAAAGCTTTGAGCATGCCAGGTATAATGAAGCTACTAAGGTTTAAGGTTTGTTTGTGTACCTTAAGCTAAGGGAATGTTAATCACAAACTGCGCTCGGAGAGCCTTATGTGAATAGATTTTCGGACAGGAGTTCAATTCTCCTCGCCTCCATAAATAAGCACCTCATCCCAAAGGGATGGGGTGTTTATTTATATAGTCGAGAATTGAACTCCGAGAGGCACGAGCGGTTAAGCAAAAAGGTCCGGGTGACCTTTTTGTCAGCGAGATGCGCGAAAGGGTACTGTTTGCGTGGCGAGCTTTGCAGCAAGCAAGCAAACGGTCTTGAGCGCACAGCGACAAGGTCGCTGAATTCTCCTCGCCTCCATAAAAAGTAAACCACCCATTCGGGTGGTTTATTTTTTATGCCTTCTTCAGAGAGAATTGAACTCCGAAAGGTAGCCACCGTTTAAAAAACAGTATGGATTACTGTTTTTTAGGTGGCTTGGTGTGAACAGGTACTGTTTTTGATGTGAGCTTTGAAGCGAACGAGAAAACGGTTGCTGAGTTTTCTGTTGAATCAAGCACGAAGTGTGATGATGAAACAATGAAAACTCGTATGCCAAAACTTCCGACGAAGCAAGCACCATCTGTCGGTGCGAAGGTGAGTCAGTGAAGTTGACGGCCAAGAACACCCATCAGCTTTGCTGATGAATTCTCCTCGCACAATAAAAGCCACCTCGATGGTGGCTTTTTTGTGAGAATTGAACTCCCATTATTTATTATTTTACAACAAAAACCAAAACAGCTAAAACAACAGCTACAATTCCGAAAAAGATGAAACCTGTCAGCTGATGCCTTTTAAGCTTTTCGTTTTCTTTTTTTATTTCTTCGACTTCTGCCTGAAGGCTATTTACTTTTTCCTGCAACCCTGCTTCACTTATTTTTCCAATGCTCCCAACCACAGCTGAGCCAATTGTTTTTGTTACATCAGAATCAAAAACATATTTTACAACAGCATCGCCTACCGCCTTCACAGCACCCACAACTACTTTTGTTTTAGACATACTGAATCCTCCGTTTCGCTTTGTTATTTAGGGAGCTTTTATTTTCAGCACCTATTTTTCATAAATCCTATCGTTATTAAACTTATCCACCGTAATATATTTTTCAAAATCAAATCCATTTTTAATCTTTTCAAATTCATCCGCACCCATAACAAATATGGCTGTGGAGAGCATATCTGCTTCAAATGAATTCTTGGAAATAACAGTTACGCTTATAAGACCGCTATCGGAAGGATAGCCTGTTTTGGCATCTAATATATGATGATAAACCATGCCATCTTTTTCAAAATACCTTTCATAAGAGCCGCTTGTTACTACGGTTTTATCTGAAAGCTCTTCTATGGAAAAATATTCTCCTCTTTTGCCGCCGGGACTCTGGAGACCTATTCTCCATTCTTTTCCCTGTTCATTTTTGCCAAGGGCATATATATTGCCGCCAAGGTCGATAAGAGCATTCTTTATTCCGAATGATTTTAAAATTTCAGCTATTTTATCAGCACAATATCCCTTTGCCGCACCGCCAAGGTCTATCTGTACCCCTTCTTTTTTAAAGGAAACAAAATTACCATTAAGGCTTATATTTTCATAGCCAACAAGGGAAAGAGTGTTTTTTATCTGCTCATCTGATGGGACCTTTGGGTTTTCTGCCTTTATGTTCCAGAGGTCGGATAAAGGCTTAACACTTATGTCAAATGCGCCTTTTGTTTTTTCGCAAAATAAAAGGGCTTTTTTTAAAACTCCAAATTATTCCTGTTGGGAATCTTAAGATTGTCTTTACAGAAAATTCATTGACTTGCAACCTGAAAAAAGGTAAAATCTTTTTATGGAAATATAAACCGAAAAGAGGTTTTGAAAATGAAAAAAATCCTTTCTGCTCTTTGCGCCGCCGTTATGGCGTTTTCCCTTTCTGTTAACGCTTTTGCCGGCGCACCCGTTCTTTTTGAAGAAGCCGGTTCCATGATCAATACAG
>JAFSBJ010000260.1 GCA_017437345.1 Clostridia bacterium
TAATTACATTGAGCTATATTACAATTCAGAAAGATTACATTCCGGAATCGGATATTGTATTCCAAATCAATTTTTCACTTTTCAATCTGTCCACTAAACTTGACAAGTTTCGAAAATGTGCAAAACCGCTTCCGGCGGTTTTGTTCCTTTTCTTCTCTCTCTTATCCTTTATCTTTTATCTGCTCTAAGCTTTATTATTTCATCCCTGTATACTGCCGCCATTTCAAAGTCTAAGTTGTCGGATGCATCCTTCATCATAGCTGTGAGCTTTTTAATCTTATCTTCAATGCTTTCTTCTTCTGTGAAGCTTTCCTGTTTTGTATCGGCAGTTTCATAGGTTTTAATAATTTCGTGAATGTCTTTTTTAATTGTTTTGGGAATGATGCCATGCTTTTCGTTGTAGGCAAGCTGAATTTCCCTTCGTCTTTCAGTTTCGTCAATGGCTCTTTGCATTGAGCCTGTCATATTATCGGCATACATAATAACCCGGCTTTCGGCATTTCTTGCCGCTCTGCCTATGGTCTGAACAAGGGATGTTTCCGACCTTAAAAAGCCCTCCTTGTCGGCATCAAGAATCGCCACAAGGGAAACTTCGGGAATATCGAGGCCTTCTCTTAAAAGGTTTATTCCAACCAAAACATCAAACACGCCAAGTCTTAAATCTCTTATAATCTTCATTCTTTCCATAGTTTCAACATCGGAATGAAGATATTTAACCTTAATGCCAATGCCTCTCATATAGTCTGTGAGGCTTTCTGCCATTTTCTTTGTGAGGGTGGTAACGAGAACCCTGTCACCTTTTTTGGTGACTGTATCTATTTCTGCCATCAAATCATCCACCTGATTTGCAACAGGGCGAATGAAAATAAGGGGATCCACAAGACCTGTGGGCCTTATTATCTGCTCAACTGCAGGACCCGATTTTTCAAGCTCATATTGTGCAGGCGTTGCGCTGACATATATCGCCTGATTTATTCTCTGTTCAAATTCTGAAAAGTTAAGAGGTCGGTTGTCAAAGGCAGATGGCAGACGGAATCCGAAATTAACTAAGGTTTCCTTTCGTGAACGGTCTCCGGCATACATCGCCCTGAACTGGGGAAGGGTAACATGAGATTCATCCACCACAAGAAGAAAATCATCGGGGAAATAGTCGATAAGGGTATAGGGCGCGCTGCCTTCCTCTCTGCCGCTTATGTGTCTTGAATAGTTTTCTATTCCCTGGCAAAAACCTATCTCCTGCATCATCTCCAGGTCGTAGTTGGTTCGCTGCAAAAGCCTTTGCATTTCAAGGATTTTATCTGCTTCCTTAAGCTGGGCGCATCTTTGGTCAAGCTCGTTTCTTATGCTGACTATTGCCCTTTTCATTTTTTCTTCAGTTGTGGCATAGTGAGACGCAGGGAAGATGGTTGTGAAGCTTCTAAATGCAAGGATTTCGCCGGTGACTGTGTTTATTTCGCAGATTCTTTCTATTTCGTCGCCAAAAAACTCAACCCTTATTGCCGCCTCACCGCTTGAAACAGGAAACACCTCAACCACATCGCCGCGAACCCTGAAGGTTCCTCTTTCGCAGCTTATGTCGTTTCTTGAATACTGAATTTCAACAAGCTTTTTTAAAAATAAATCCCTGTCACATTCATTTCCCACTCTGAGAAAAATCATCAGGTTTTTATAGTCGTCGGGATCACCCAGACCATATATGCAGGAAACGCTGGCAACGATAATAACATCCCGTCTTTCAAGCAGTGCCGCTGTGGCACTGTGGCGGAGCTGGTCTATTTCTTCATTCATTGATGAGTCTTTTTCGATGTAGGTGTCGGTGGTGGGAATATATGCCTCGGGCTGATAGTAGTCGTAGTAGGAAACAAAGTATTCCACAGCGTTTTCAGGGAAAAACTCTTTAAATTCGCTGCAAAGCTGAGCCGCAAGAATTTTATTGTGGGCAAGAACCAGAGTCGGCTTTTGCACCCTTTCAATTGTTTTTGCAATGGTAAAGGTTTTGCCTGAGCCTGTAACACCCATAAGAGTCTGGTGCTTTTTGCCCTTTATAATGCCCTCTGAGAGCTTGTCTATAGCAGTTATCTGGTCGCCCATAGGCTCAAATTTTGAATGTACTTTAAATTCCGGCATAAAAAACACCACCTTTCTAGGTTACATTATATCAATTTAAATCTTTGTTTTCAAGAACTTTTATTATCTGTCTTAAAGCTTTTTCAAAGTTTTCGTCATCTTCGGGGCATCTTTTCTTAATCGCCTTGAAATGAGCTCTTTTTTTAGGTGAATTTCTTTGCTTTTTTCCTAAAAATCTTTCAAAAAGAAGCCTTTCTATGTTTTCGTTTGTGTAGATGAGGCCGCTGTTGCCGATTGCATAAGCTCCTTTTCCAAGAGCCATTGCGGCAACGCCATAGTCCTGGGTTATAACAATATCGCCATTTTTAACTCTGTTAATAAGAGCAATATCCACGCTGTCTGCTCCCTGACTAACAGTTATAACCTGGGCATAGTCGGATTTTATAAGGTGGTTAACATCTGTCACAAGGCAAAGTGGAATCTTAAATTCAATTGCCACTTTCTCTGTTATATCTTTTACGGGGCAAGCATCACAGTCAACATAAATCATAATTTTTCTCCTTGGTATTCGCTTCGTTCTTTCCGTCAAAAAGTAAATATATATGGACTGAATGAAATGAAGGACATATATATTTATATATATTTATTATTATTAATATTATTTTTATTATATTTATTTTTATTAGGGGCCAAAATTTATACCTCTAAAGGAATATTTTTCATTCTTCTTGAGGTAATGTTTTTTATGCTTCTTGAGGCACTTTTTTCAGACCGATAGATAAGTCTATATAAAATCTTTTTTGTGTGGGTGTCAAATTAGTTCTTGACGTTGGATTTTCTTTGAATTAAAATTATCATAGAAGGAGAGATGAACAATGGTTCTTGCAATAGATATAGGCAACACAAATATCGTTCTGGGCGGGTTTATTGAAGATGAATTAAAATTCGTTGCCCGCATAGCCACCAATGCCAATAAAACCGAAGATGAATACGCCACCAAAATAAAAAGTATTCTTGTTCTCCATGAGGTTGACAAAGCCTCTGTCAAGGGTGCAATCATTTCGTCGGTTGTGCCGCCCCTTACAAGGGTTATGGCAGATGCTGTGAAGCTGGTGTATGGAATAGAGCCGCAGCTTGTGGGCCCGGGAATCAAAACAGGAATCAATATCCATTGTGACGACCCGTCAACCGTTGGTGCTGATTTAATCTGCGCCTGTGTGGCGGCAAATTCCATCTATGGAAATCCGTCTCTTGTTATAGATATGGGCACAGCCACCAAAATGATGGTTATTGACAGCACGGGAACCTTTATCGGCGTTTCCATTATTCCGGGTGTAAACATTGCCTTAAAGGCTTTGGCATCAGGAACCGCTCAGCTTCCTCAGATAAGCCTGGAAGCACCTAAATCGGTTATTGGCAAAAACACAGCCGACTGTATGCGTTCGGGAGCAGTTTTTGGCAATGCTTCCATGATAGACGGAATGATAGACCGCTTTAATTCTGAAATGGGCTGCGATTTAAAGCTTATTGCAACAGGCGGACTTTCCAAAACAATTATAAAGCATTGCAGACATAATATCATAGCTGATGATGACCTTGTTTTAAAAGGACTTAACATTATCTACAAAAAGAACCTTAAATAATTTAAAAATCGCTTTTTAATAATTTAAAAACCATATTTTGCACATAAATTTATACTAATAGGCGTTGTATCTCTAGCCGGAGGCTAAGGAGAACGACAGCAAGGAGGAATTTTTATGAATGAAAAAAGAATTGACACAAAGAAAATGGTTTTGGGTGCAATAATGACCGCTCTGGTTATTATTTTGCAGCTTATGGGCGCTTTTATTAAATTTGGCCCGTTTTCCATTTCCCTTGTTCTTATCCCGATTGTAATCGGTGCCGCTGAGTGTGGCGTGGCAATTGGTGCGTGGCTTGGGTTTGTGTTTGGTGTGGTGGTTTTGGCAAGTGGTGACGCGGCGGCGTTTTTAAGCGTTGATGCTATAGGAACCGTTATCACCGTGCTTTTAAAAGGCACCCTTTGTGGCTTTGCCGCAGGGCTTGTGTATAGGGCTTTTGAAAAGATTAATCGCTATGCAGCAGTTGTTTGCGCAGCAGTTGTCTGCCCCCTTGTAAACACGGGTGTGTTTCTTCTGGGGTGTATTATATTCTTTATGGATACTCTGTCCGTATGGGCAGGCGGGGCAGATGTGTGGAAATATATGATATTTGTCCTTGTTGGATGGAATTTCCTTTTTGAGCTTGGTTCAAATATTGTTTTAAGTCCTGTAATAGTGAGACTTTTAAACCTAAGAAATAAATAAGAAAATGAAAAAAGCAAAATATGGTATATAAATAAAAAACAAATGACTGTGAATTTTAAACTCACAGTCATTTTATTTTTGTATTAAATCATCCAGGCTAACATCAAGGGCAACTGATATTTTATATAATGTATCAACTGAAAAATTATATCTGGCTTTTTCACTTTCTATCTGACGAATAAAATCGTGAGATACTCCTACCATCTCGGCTAATTTCGCAGATGTTAGCCCTTTTTCTTTTCGATATTTTTTTATGTTTCTCCGAATAATATCATAAATGGTAATATCCAAATCATTGTTCTTCATACAAATAATCACCCTACAAAAATTATACCAAATAGAATTCAATTTGTATGTTAGCCAATAGTTAACAAATAATTCTTGAATATGTAATTACATTATGATAAAATTTGTTATGGACTACCTAACAAAAACAAGGGGTGATTATTATGAAGCCAGAAGAATTAAGATTGCATAGATGTTGTTTTACAGGACATCGCCCTGATAAAATGATATATGGCGAAAACGATATTAAACCTTTACTTGAGAAAGCCATAGACGATGCTATTGCAAAAGGATATGTAACCTTTATAACGGGTATGGCAATGGGAGTTGATATATGGGCTGCAGAGATTGTGCTGGATAGAAAGAAAACAAACAAAGATATACATCTGATATGTGCTTTGCCACATCCAAATTTTGAAAGCAGGCGAAGTTTTGGCGAAAAACAACGGTTTAACAAAATAATAAAAAGTTCAGACCTTGTAAAAGAAATTAGTAGCCATTATTTCACCGGATGTTATCAGGTGAGGAATAAATGGATGGTTGATAAATCAAGTCTTGTAATTGCAGTATTTAACGGACAAAGGGGAGGAACGAAAAATACAATAGATTACGCAAAGAGAATTGGTGTTGGGGTTATTAATGTTCTTGGATTTCAGAACATCCGCAAGCACTATTACTTGCAAGGTGACGAACCGGGATTGACAATAAATAAAAAACCCTGTATGTAATTTAAAAATTTTACACACAGGGTTTATTTTTAATATTTTGGAAAACTTCTGCTTAATTCTGCTTCTGAACGATTTTATACTCGTCGTAAAATCTGAAATACGGGCAGCTTTCGTGTGAGCTTCCATAAAACCTCACAGCTTCATCTTCGTCCATATTCATCATGCACACATATTCCTCATAATCGTCGTCATAATCAAAATATGCACATATATCACACTGGCTCTGCACCTTTTCGGGTGCTTTTTTCTTTGCCATAATCACTTCTGCTCCGGCAATTTAAAGGAGTCTTTAAGAGTTGCCGTAAGGTTGAAGATGATGTTATCGGGTGTGGAATATTTGTCAACTGTGAAATATCCGTTTCTCATAAACTGGAAAGAGTCGCCGGGTTGGGCAGAAGCTAAATCGGCGTCAATTTTACATCCATAGAGCACATCTAAAGATTTCGGATTTAAGTTTTCAAGATATCCATCCACATCGCCGGGGTTTTCGGTTAAGAATAACTTGTCATACATATTAACAGCCGCTTCTATGCAGTTGTTTCCGTCAACCCACTGAATTGTGCCTTTAACCTTTCTTCCGTCGGGAGAGTTTCCGCCCTTGGATTCGGGGTCGTAGGTGCATATTAATTCGCTTACTTCGCCGTCTTTATCTTTTATAATTTCTTTAACCCTTATAAAATATGCACCCTTAAGACGAACCTCATTATCGGGGGTTAATCTCTTGTAGCCCTTAACGGGAACCTCCATAAAGTCATCTTTTTCAATGAAAATATTTTTGGAGAAGGAAATTTCCTTTGTTCCTGCATTTTCGTCATTGGGGTTAATTTCAACTGTGAGCTTTTCGCTAACACCGTCGGGATAGTTTTCTATTGTAACCTTTAACGGATGAAGCACAGCCATCGCTCTGGGAGCTTTTAAGTTGAGATTTTCTCTCACGCAGTGTTCAAGCATCTGATAGTCAACCACACTAAAGGATTTTGCCACACCGATTCTTTCGGCAAAATCAATAAGAGCTTCAGCCGGATAACCCTTTCTTCTCATACCGCATATGGTAGACATTCTGGGGTCGTCCCAACCGTCAACAATTGCCTCCTTAACAAGCTTTAAGCATTTTCTCTTGCTGGTTAGGGTGTTGGTTAAGTTTAATCTTGCAAATTCTATCTGTCTTGAAGGTGTGGGGAAATCGCAAGCCTTTAAAAACCAGTCATAAAGTGGGCGGTGGTCTTCAAATTCGAGTGAGCAAAGGGAGTGGGTAACGCCTTCTGCTGTGTCGGAAATGGGGTGAGCAAAGTCATACATAGGATAAACACACCATTTATCGCCTGTGCGGTGGTGGGTTGCGTGGAGAACTCTGTAGATAACAGGGTCTCTCATATTCATATTACCCGACGCCATGTCGATTTTAGCTCTTAAAACCTTTTCCCCTGTTTCAAATTCGCCATTTGTCATTCTTTCAAAAAGGTCAAGATTTTCTTCAACCGAACGGTTTCTGTAGGGGCTTTCCTTACCGGGTTCGGTCAGGGTTCCTCTGTATTTTCTTATTTCCTCAGCTGTTAAATCGTCAACATAGGCAAGGCCTTTTTTAATAAGCTTTATTGCACATTCATAAATAACGGGGAAATAGTCGGAAGCATAATAAACATTGTCCCAATTAAAGCCAAGCCATTTGATGTCTTCCATTATAGCATCAACATATTCCACATCTTCCTTTGTGGGATTTGTGTCGTCAAGACGGAGATTGCAGGTTCCGCCATATTTTTTTGCAGTTGAAAAGTCGATGTTTATTGCCTTAACATGGCCAATATGCAGATAACCGTTTGGCTCAGGGGGAAATCTTGTCTGCACTCTTTCATAAACGCCATCGGCAAGGTCTTTGTCTATAGCATCGTGAATAAAATTAGATGAGATATATTCTTCCATTTATTTGTCTCCTTTAACCAAGAGCTATAATAGCTCTTTTGATTCTGTCGGTAACCCTGTCTTTTCCAAGAAGCTTCATAATTGAGCAAAGGTCGGGGGATTTTGTTCTGCCTGTTATTGCCACTCTTACAATGTTGCTGACATCACCCACATGACCGGGGAAGCTTTCAGGGTTTTTCTTATATTCCTTAACTTCTCTTGCAAAGCCTACATTTTCGGCTAAATCCTTCATAGTTTCAAACCACTGGGTATTGTCTGCATTTTCGTCATACATATCCAGATAAATTTCAAGGATTTTTTTTGCGTCTTCTTTTGACACATTTTCCACCTCGGCATATTTTCCGTCGAAGGTCTCGTCAAACATAAATGAAAATGCATATCTTACCTCCGACCATTTGCCGATGTCTTTTCTCGGCTTGTCGGGGTTTCTGTCAAAATTAAACATCGCCACAGAGAAGGCTTTGTCTCTTGTTAAAAGCTCAAACAGCTCTTTGTCATACTTTTCTGCCCAGGCTGTCGCCAGGTCATAAACCTTTTCGGCTGTGTATGAAGCAACCTTGTTTTTACAAACATCGTTTAATTTCACAAGGTCAAAAAGTCCGCCTGAGGTACTCATTTTATTCATTTCAAGCTTAAATTCCGACCAATGGGCGGTTTTGTTTGCTTTTCTGAAATCTTCAAAGGTATAGTTTGCAAGGTTTAAAAGATATTCAATAACACCATCCGTGGGGTAGCCCTCTTCGTCGTAATAGGTAACAGCGGCTTCAGGGTCTTTTCTTTTTGAAATCTTTCTTTTTCCGCCTTCATCTTCCTTCATAATGGGAGCGATGTGGGCATATTTGGGAGGCTTTATTCCCATCATATAGAACATCTGCAGATGAATGGGAATTGATGAAATCCATTCGTCGCCTCTTATAACATTTGTTGTACCCATTAAATAATCATCAACCACATGGGCAAAGTGATAGGTGGGGATTCCGTCGGATTTTAAAACTACCACATCAACTATATTTTCAGGCATTTCAATTTTGCCCTTTATTCCGTCTTTAAAAGAAACCTTTCTTTCCTCAGAGCCGCATGATTTTAAGCGAAGAACAAATTTCTCGCCTGCATTTATTTTGGCTTCAATTTCTTCAAAGCTAAGTTCGCGGCATTTTGCAAATTTGCCCCAATAGCCGGGAAGAAGCTTTTCCTTTTCCTGAATTTCTCTTGTGGCAGTTAAATCTTCCTCGGAGCAAAAACAGGGGTATGCTTTTCCTTCCTTAACAAGAGCTTTGGCAAAGCTCTGGTAGATTTCTGCTCTCTGGCTTTGCATATATGGGCCATAGGAGCCTTCCTGCTTGTCAAAGTCCACAAAGCCTTCGTCAATTTTAACTCCGAAGCCCAAAAGACCTTCCAGGATTTTGGTAACACCGTCGTCAACCTCGCGCTTTTTGTCGGTGTCTTCTATTCTTAAAATAAACTTTCCGCCCGACTGGTGAGCAATTCTTTCTGAAATAAGAGCTGCAAAGAGTCCGCCAATATGAAGAAAGCCTGTGGGCGATGGTGCAAAACGGGTAACCTTTTGCTCCTGGTTAAGCTCT
Organism: Clostridia bacterium; assembly: GCA_017437345.1. The sequence continues at coordinate 8,908 of JAFSBJ010000260.1, forward strand.
CTTCTTGGATAAATTGCCTCGTAGTCGGCAGGGGTTTTTGAAATATTTGGAAATAATAATTCTGAAAGTTTGTTGTAGTCCATAATTTTAACCTCTTTGTAGTTATAGATAATCAAATTATACTATATTATGGCGGATTTGTCAAAATATTATTGGGGATTTTCAAATAAAAATGCGGCATCACTTTTTGATGTGATACCGCAGATAAAATATATGAAAATTATTCGTTTTCTTGTTTTGGATTTCCGCAGGAGCAGGTGTCTGTGTATCCCGGATTAACTAAGCCGCATTTTGAGCATTTCCATTCATTGTCGTTTGGTGTTTTTTCAAGTGGAACAGAAGATACCTTGTTTCCGCAATTAGCGCAGAAATCAGCTCCCTCAGAAATTGTGTGACCGCAAACAGCACAGCATTTCGGGCTTGTTTCGTTATCCGGTGTATAGCTGTTTTCTTCTTCGGCTTCGTTTATTTCTAAAAGCTGTTTTGAATAGTTTAAGGTAATAAGTGCGCCTAAGATTAAGAGCAAAAATCCGCCAATCTGCGAAACCTTACTGTGCAGAGCTTCAATTCCTGAGCCAAGCTTTGCAACATTGTTGGCTGTGTCTGCAGCTGCGTTCTGAATTCCTGTGTAGGCATCGCCGCCATAGACACTATGGTTAGTATATGTGCCGGAAGAAATTGCGGCGTCTCCGGAAAATGCTGCAAATGAAAATATAATGCAGATAATTCCTATGTCAATTCCTATGTAGCAAATAGTTTTATTCATTGGTAATTCCCCCTATATGGTTGTATTTGATAATTGAATAATATCATATAGATAAGCTGGATGTCAAATAGAAAAGGGCAAGCTGTTGGGGTGGATGGGCAAATTTGGTAAAGGTTAGACTTCTATCAAAGAAAGAAAAAATACCAAACTTTAAAATTGTTCTTGCTATTATTCAGATAAAAGAATATAATGTGAGAAGGGAGGGGAAAATATGGAGCTAATGACTACTAAAGAAATATCAAAGCAATGGAGCATAAGTGCTAGGCGTGTTGCTGTTTTATGTGAAGAGGGTAGACTTGACGGAGTTATTAAAAAGGGAAAAACTTGGTTGATACCATCAAATACTAGAAAGCCGGAAGATGGAAGATATAAAAAGATGAATATGTACTTTGAAAGGGTTTTAAATCTGGAGAACAGATATAAAGTGGTATACCCAGAGAGTGATAATGCTACATATACCAGTCTGTTAAATTATTCAGATGATTTAAATAAGTCTTTTCAAAGATGGTATAGATATAAAGAAGGCTTTTCTGTCGAATTGGTAGAGCAGTTAATAAAAGAGTATTCAAAACATAAAGAAGGAGTTATACTGGATCCTTTTTCTGGGAGTGGTAGCACCTTGCTGGCTGCAAATAACATGGGGTATTCGGGAGTTGGATTTGAGGTTAATCCATTTTCTTTCTTTTTGTCAAAATGCAAATTAGAACATTATACAAATGAGATAATTAACCAGTTTAAAAAAGAATACGAAGGAATACTTCATAAAGCGGAAAATACTAACAACAAATATATATTGCCGAAATTATCTATCAGTGAAAAAGTTTTCAATGATGAGGTTGAAAAATACTATATGAATATTGGGGTTCTTATTGAAAATTGTCAGGCCGACGAAAAAGTGATTAATTTATTAAAGTTGGGTTGGTTGGCATGTTTAGAGCCTTTATGCAATTATAGAAAAGCTGGAAATGGATTAAAAATAAAAAAGTATGTAAAACCTCATATAGTTACACCTAACGATGCTAAAGTAATGTTATTAGAGCAATATCAAAATATGTATATTGATTTACTCAAAAGTAAGAATGAGGGCAAATTTACACTATATAACGAATCGTGTTTGAATATGTCGCAATTAATACCATCCAATAGCATTGAAGGAATAATTTACTCACCACCATATGCTAACTGTTTCGATTATACAGAGATATATAAGTTGGAATTGTGGTTTGGTAAGTTTGTAGCTGAATATACTGATTTAAAGAAATTAAGAAATGTTTCTTTGCATTCGCACTTAAACGGTGATTTAAATGTTGAGGCGGAAGCGAAAAGCGAAACCTTGTCAAGATTATTATTTGAATTGCAAAAAAAAGAATTATGGGACAAAAAAATACCCAAAATGCTGGAACTGTATTATGATGATATGTTTAAAGTAATTGAAGAAAGTTACAGAGTATTAAATGACAAAGGCTTTTGTTGCATAGTCGTTGGGAATTCAGCGTATGGAGGTATTGTATTTCCGGCGGATTTGATATTGGCGGAATATGCCGAAATGATTGGATTTAAAGTAGATAAAATAGAAGTAGATAGATATATTATTACAAGTTCTCAACAATATGAGATGACAAAGGAAAATAGCAAGTTTTTAAGGGAGAGTATTGTATGTCTAACCAAGAACAAATAATTGAAGTTGAGTCATTACCTGTAGATATTATAACAGGAGCAACTTATTCAATAAAACAAGCTAATCCAAATTCATATACACATGGTATGTTTAAATATCCGTGTAAGTTTATACCGGAAATTCCAAGGTGGGGAATAAAAACATATTTATCTAGTGAGCAGGGAATAGTGTTTGATCCATTTTCCGGAAGTGGAACAACTTTACTAGAAGCTAATATAAATGGTATTGATGCTTATGGAACGGAAATTGACGATGTTGCAAAGTTAATAACCAAAGTAAAAACCACGGTGTTAGATTTCAAACAAATAGAGGTGCTTGAACAACACTATTGGAAAATTATGAATGTAATATCACAAGATGAAATGACAATATTTAGACCAGAAATTGATAATTTGGAACATTGGTTTTCGTATGAAGCTATAAACAAACTAGGTAAAATAAAGGTGTATATTGACAGTATAATAGATGATGATGTTAGAGACTTTTTTAAATTGTGTATGGTATCAATAATAAAAAAAGTATCCAATGCGGATGACACATCTCCGAAACCATATGTATCTAACAAAATAACGAAGATACCCCCAACAGTAGAAAAAGAGTTTTCTTCCATTTTTAAAAGGTACAAGCAAATGGTTTTAGAGCTATTAAATGTCAGAAAGTTTGGTACAACAAAAATTATAGATGGTGATGCGTTGACATTTATTGCACCATTTGCTATAGATTTGGCAATTACATCTCCCCCATATATTAATGCGTTTGATTATGGAAGAACTATGCGTCTTGAAAATTTGTGGTTATCAACATTAACAGAAGAAATGTTGCGAGAAAAAAAGAGTTGTTATGTTGGAACAGAAAAAATAAACTCAAGAAAAGAAAAAAATGATCTTACCATACTACAGAGGAGTTCTCTGTTGAAACTATATTATGGCAGAATTAAAGAAGTAGATGAAAAAAGAGCGTTAATCGTAAAAAAATTCTTTGAGGATATGGAAAAAAACCTTCGCAATATATACGGTCAAATGAAACAAGGTGGCAAGTATGTTATTGTAATTGGTAATAGTACCATAAGAAAGGTAAATGTTGAAAGTTGGAGAGTAATAGAAGAAATTGCAAGAGGAATTGGATTTAAACCCATACAGAATTTTAGCTACATAATACAAAATCCGTATATTAGAATTCCCAGAAAAGGAATGGGTGGAAAGATTAATAAAGATTATGTACTTGTATTAGAAAAGGAGGCATAATTATGGCGCAAAAGAACAGGAGCAAGGAAATATGGTTAATACCTAAAAGAGTTAGTTTACATCAAACAATATGTTTAATTGATGGTGTGATTGAAAGAAATTACGACAGGACAAGCTGGAATGAACAGAAACAAAACAATTTGGGAGTTAATTTAAAAAAATGGGGTGCAACTAAAAATGGGAAGAACATATCATCTCAGGCTATCCGAACATTGGTTGCATCAATCCCACAGTATTTAGGGTTTCTATATATAAATACAGAAAGTACGCCTAATACAATATGTCTTACAGATGCGGGAAGGGATTTATGGAACACACATAAGGATGAGTTGATAAAAATCCCTAATCTTGTTCAAGGGAAGGATTATTTAATAACAGAATCAAAGTCTGTTTTAAGGCAAATGGAAAAATTGCAGATTACAAACCCTATAATAAATAAAGATTGTGAAAACATATATGTCTTTCCATTTAGATTTATGTTAAAAGTTTTGCTGAAAACAAAGTATTTGGACCAGGAGGAGATTGCATACTTTTTGTTTAAGGTTAGGAATGAAGATGAAGCGGATGTCGTTATTCAAGAAATTGAAAATTTTAGAAAACTACCTAAAGAAGATCGAGAAGCCTTAATTGATGCATTCAAAAGAACACATATTGGAAATATAACATTAGTAAAAGCTTCTTCGGCAGGCTATTTTCTTTCCCTTTGCCAAATAACAGGGATTATAAGTAAATTTAAAATGACTCCCAAAAACAAAAACACTTCAATTTCTGCTTTGAAAATCAGAAATGAATATATTAGTTATGTAGAAGATGTTTTAAATTCAAAGTATCAAGGCGTGGAGACATATGATTTTAAAGATGATTTGCAGTTATGGATAGATTATATAGGGAATCCGGTAAGAGATTATCCGCCGATAGATGTCATAATTACTAATAAAACGAATTGTAGTTTTTTAGTTCAGATTTTTAAAGATGGATTATGTAAGTATGATGACTTGATTAATGCTAACGATGTAATGAAAATTCCTATGTTTGTCAATGAGAACTATGATATTAAAATTATAGATGCTTCTACGGGGGAAGAAAAAGAAACTGTTTGTATATTTCCATCTTTTGAAAAACGCGAATTTGAATTACAAGAGCAAGTCAAGCACGCAAGGGTTTCTAACGAATCATTGGATGATTTGTCTAAGCAAATTATTGAGCATTGTGAGGCAACAAATTTTGCTGGAAAAACACTGAATTACCTAAATACATTATCAAAAATTACAGGAATTGACAGAACGAATGACAAATCATTGAGAGGAGCCTATTTTGAATTTTTTGTATATAAAATGCTTAAAATTCTTAAAGATAAAGGAATTATTGATGATGTTATATGGAATGGCAAAGTGGGCAAATATGGACTCCCAGTACAAGCTCCTGGTGGTAAAACCGGTACGCCTGACATAGTTTTTGTAATAGATGATTTGCATGTAGTTGTAGAATTGACGACTATTAAAGCAAAAGCATTACAATTTAGTGCGGAAGCGTCTTCTGTTCCAGACCATATAGGATTATATAGCCAGGGTTTAGGAAAAAATGTTGTGGGAATATTTTGTGCCCCTCTGATTCATCAACGAAATACCGCAGCAATGAAAGCTACAATTGCACGGTATGAGGTTGATTTACATTGTTTAACTTGTAAGGATTTTGTAGAACTTTTGCTTAATAATACTCGTGAAGAGCTTAAAAGTAAAATATGCAACAAACTATAAATTCCATTAAAAAATAAATGTATTTGAAATGGTATATTATAATTACATATGCTTTTGTATTACGCATAGATTGTTGGTCTGCCAAGTTTAATTAAACCACCAATTTGCGTGGGCGACACTTGTGGTAACCCGAAGCAAAGCTATTGCACCAAGGCACAATA
>JAFSBJ010000261.1 GCA_017437345.1 Clostridia bacterium
CAGGGTGTCAAAATCTTTGCCAAGGTAAATATCCGTTGGAACAACGGTTTTGCTATCCAAAAGGGGATGACGGGCTCTTTTTAAGTTTATTATTCCCTTGTCGTTTAAAACAGGACGGAAGCAGTCATATTTCAGGGCAAATTTTGCTCTTGCAAAGCAGTGGTCAAGCTCTGCTATGGTCTCAAAGCTCATTTCTATAAGCTTTGAAACAAGAGAAATCTCCTCTGTCAGCTCCATAAGGATTTTTTCTATTTCTTCTTTTTCCTTAAGCTTTAATTCCCTTATTTTATTGTTTGCTTCAACAACACTCATAGGCTCTATAAAAAGAGTGGCTCCGCTGGAGGAGGTGTCATGAAGAATACCTTTTATTTCCCCGCGGTGAGTCGCCTTAACGGGAACAACAAATCTATCGCCCCTCATGGTTATTATCTGCTCCTGGAGAGCATTCTGATATGACGGGCTTGATATTATTGAGTGAAGAAGGTCTCTTACTTTATTTGAGCTTTGATTGAGAGAGCGTCTTATATCATAAAGAGCAGCAGATGCATTGTCGGCGATGTTTTCCTCGTCTATTATGCAGTCGAAAATCCTTCTTTTTAAGGCTTTGTCGGTATAGATAGCATCAAAATGTTCCGAAAGTGCATCACAGGAAATATCATCGGGATAATTTTTCAGTTTTTCCCCCGTTTCAAGCACCTTGCCTATGCCAAGAATTTCTCCCGGCGACAAAACTCCCTGCAGACGGGAGCGCTTTATAGACGGGCGCACATCATAAGTACAGCCTATGGGGGCAGGGCCTTTTTTTGCAACAAGAGCTATGCTCTGGGCAGTTTCCTCCTGAAGACGGTTTATTTTTTTGATGTTATCACATATTTTAATTTTTCCTATGGCTTCTTTTGTTATATCCATAACAGCCATAGATGAAAGGGATTCTATTATTTTATCAAATTCCAGGGTTTTTAGTGTTTTTTTATTCATTGTTTCATTCCTTTATAACTTCCTTAAGACTTTCGCCCTTATATATAAGGCTCAGATTGAAAAACTCTTTTTTATCTTCCAACAGGTATTTTAAAAAAACTCTGTCTCCTTCCCAGAGATTAAGAGATAAAATATCTGCCTTATCTAGCCATCGGAGATTCGAACTAAGTGCGGTTTTTGCGGCAAATTCTACGCAATACTTCGTCAAAATGCTCGTTAATACAGACGGTATTAACTGTGCTTTTTCCTTGTCTTGCTTTGAATTTATTGCAAAAACTTCTTCGAACTCTCCATCTGCGAAAAAATGCAGATTTTTGGTGCGGAAAGCGAAGATGGGCTGACGCCCTTCAAGCTTGACAATCAAAAAAGATGTATTTTTTCACAGATGCAGAGCGTGCTGAGTTCGAGTCTCCGACGGCTAGCCATTGGAGTATTATCCGAACTCGTTTTGGAAATACAAATTTTCGATATAATTTCGTCAAAATGCTCGGAAATATGCTCAATATTTCCTGCGCTTTTTCCTCATTCTATCATA
>JAFSBJ010000262.1 GCA_017437345.1 Clostridia bacterium
ATCTTTTCACTATTCGTCCGGCTTCGATGTAAAGGTCAGCCCGGTAGACAGAGATAGGTTTTTTAAAGTGGCAGATAGCATTATATGTAGTGAAATTGAGCCTATGCACTTTACTAACGGACGCGGCTTCTGGATTGTTGCAGATGATGACAAAGCAGTGTATATTTCCGAAGAAGGAAGGCTCGGAGAAAGCCACCCTATGAAAAGCTATGTAGGCAGTGCAGAATATAAAATAAGTTCATCTGATCTGGGAAAACTTATGTCGTTTATGGATGAATGGTATGAAGCCTATCCGCCCATTAAGGCTGATAATGGAATAAAGCTATTGTTAATCTCTGTGTCTCTTTTGTTCATCTTTGGTTTTGCATTTGGATTTATAATAATTAAAAAAAGAAAGGGGAATAAACAGAAATGAAAAAATTGTTATCTTTTATCTTAGTAATCACAATTGCTTTAACAGCATCAATGTATGCTTTTGCCTTTGGCACAGAAGGTGTTTTTCAAAAGGCAAAATTAAAGGTTGGCATAAATGCACAGTTTCCTCCTTTTGAATATCGTGATGAAAATGGAGAGCTTGTTGGCTTTGATATTGACCTGATGAATTTAATAGGTGATAAAACAGGCTTTGACATAGAGTTTGTAGATATGCCATTTGATAAGCTCTTTGAATCAGTTGTATCCGGTGATGTTGCCTGCGTTATATCTGCAATTTCCATAACAGAAGAAAGAAATAATGTTATTGACTATACCATTCCATATCTGAGTGCTAAAGTAACCTATATAGATGGCGAAACTACCAGCACAAGCATTGATAACTATGCTATCGTTTTTCCGAATAATTCTGCCGAAAAAGGGAAGGTCTATGAAGCGGCAGGAGAGAGCGAGCAATCGGTTTATAAGCTTGTAAATAATGCAATATCAGGTTTTGTCGAAGATAAAACAATAGAAAAGCTTGGAGAAAAATATAATCTTAATAAAGCCTCCGACATAGCTGACTATGATTATGAATACACAGTATTGCCCGTTCCCAACGATTTTGATAAAACAAATATGGATGAATCGGAGCTTTCATCCGTTGGAAACACTTTTGCCACATCTGTGAGCTGCAGCCAATGGGCAATAGCTGATATTAAAAAAGCAGAGGAATTAAAAATCATAAACTATGGCGGAAACTATAATTTCCCCGGAGCTATAACCCGAGAAGAATTTTGTGAGCTGATTTATAATTTAATTGTAAATCATTCTAAGATGGATTTGCCGCCTGTAACCGATATAAAACCATTTGCCGACACTCATAGCGAAAAGATAAAATCTCTTTATTCGTGGGGAATAATAACAGGTAAAGGAGAATATACCAAGGAAACGGTTGTAAGTTCTGACGGTACTAAAAAAACCTATCCTGCACTTACCGTAATTGCACCAAATGACCATCTCACCCGCGAAGAAGCTGCAACAATCATAATCCGCATGGTAAATAAGTTTTTCCCTATGGCTGCAGCTGAATTGTGGTTTGAATATGACGATATAAATGAGGTTTCCTCCTGGGCGTTAAATTCTGTTCAGACAATCAGTAATATGGGATTTATGACAGGCGTAGGACAAAATAAATTTGCACCTCAGGATATCTACACAACAGAACAAGCCATAGCCACAATTGTGAGAGTGTATAACGCTCAGGCATCAGGCAGCGAAGCTGCAGGCGGGGTAGATGTACCGGCAAAATTTGTGGTAAAAGATAATATAAAGCTTAATAAATTCTATGTTAATGAAGCTATAGATTTAACTGTAGAAGCAGGAGAGTGTGCTGCTGACAGAGAGTTTATTGTCTACTACACATCAAACGAAGAAATGCTCGAAAGAGTGCTTGAGTTGGGTGCTGCAGATTATAGTAATCCCAAAGAAATTTATTATATGTCAATAGATAAAGAAAAAATGAAAGAGAGCATCACTTCTGCTTTGGGAAGTGAAGCTGTAAATTATGACATAGAAAAGCTTTTGGTTCTCAATAAAGTTGATTTTGCAAATCTTGCAGCTCTTATAAACTCATCCTATGGCTCAGATAACCTTGCAGCATTAACCATCCTCACAAATGCTCAGGGCTATATTATGCCAAAAGATTTCAAGGATGATTTTGCTCTCTATCTTGAATATGAAGGCGACTATGGTGCCATTGTCAGCTTTTCTGA
>JAFSBJ010000263.1 GCA_017437345.1 Clostridia bacterium
AACTTCTTCGAACTCTCCATTCGCGAAAAAATGCAGATTTTTGGTGCGGAAAGCGCAGATGGGCTGACGCCCTTCAAGCTTGACAATCAAAAAAGATGCGGTTTTTCACGAATGCAGAGCGTGCTGAGTTCGAGTCTCCGGCGGCTACAGGGAGTAAGGTTTATTTGAAAAGAATATTGCTTGTTTTACTTTCTTTATTACTTATGATAAGCCTTATCGCCTGCTCCGGCGAAAAAGATAAAACGGACAGCATTTATGACAAAATTCATTCGTTATATTATGACATGGAAAGCTACAAGACATCATGCAAGGTGACTGTTTTTACGCCGGGCGGAGAAAACAGCTACGATTGTGATATAAAATATGACAAGGATGCCCAAAGCTTTGAGGTTGTGTCGGATGATATGAAGATTTTCCTGACAAAGGATAAAACGATTATTTCAAAAGATGGAAACACTCTTGAATCCCCCTCTATGCCTGAGGATATGTACATATTTATCAATACATTTTTTAAAAGCTACTATGAATGTGAGGATACAGCTTTAAGCGTTAACAATCCTGAAGAATCAGATTTGGTTCTGCTTGAATGTGGAGCTATTAATCCCACAGAATACATAGCATCTATGAAATTATGGATTGCCAAGGAAAACGCAATGCCGATGAGGATGCAGATTATTGGCAAGGACGATAATGTGACTACAGAAATAGAATTTTCAAATTTTTCATTTATTGGGTTATAAATAGAATTTAACGGGGCAATAATATTATTACCGTAGAGCCGAATAGTGAATCCGCGTTACATAGCTCTCTATCGGTTGAAGCCTTTTATAACCTTAAATGGTATAATGTGCATTTGACATCAGGACAAAAAACATATATAATATTTATAGGATATAAAGGGATTTCATCATAGATTGGGGGCCTTGAGAAAAATGGCACGACAAAAAAAGATACTTATCAGTATACCGGATTCATTGCTTGACGAGGCGGACAACATGGCATATTCTCAAAATATCAACAGAAGCGAATTTATAAGAGATGCTATTAAAAGCTATATTCGCGAAAAAAAGAAAAAGGAGATTGCCCAAAAGCTCAAAAAAGGCTACGAAGAAATGGGAAATCTGAATTTAGAATACAGTGAATATTCCATTGGGTCCGACAACACTCAAATACAGCTTTACGAGAAGAGTTTGGCGGAGTGTGAATGAGTTTGACAGTTAAAAGAGGAGATATTTATTATGCTGATCTGAGTCCGGTTATAGGCGCGGAGCAAGGCGGGGTGAGACCGGTGCTTGTTATTCAGAATGATGTTGGCAATAAATACAGCCCGACGGTTATCGTGGCGGCTATTACCTCTCAGATAAATAAGGCAAAAATGCCTACCCATATTGAAATTTGTGCAGATGATTACGGTCTTGTTAAGGATTCGGTTATTCTTCTGGAGCAGATAAGAACTATAGACAAGAAAAGGCTTAAGGAAAAAACAGGCCATGCTGATGACGAGCTTCTTATGCAGATTGGGCATGGACTTAAAATAAGCCTTGGACTATGCGACTTTTAAAAGGTGGTTTTACTTATGAAAAAAATTTCAATTACTGTTGTTTCTTTGTTACTACTAAGCATCTGCTTACCGGGAATGGCAGCAGACCCGGGAAGTAATGAAGATCCGCTTGTGACGCTTTCCTATATTAACGATGTGCTCATGCCTCAGGTTAAGAGTTATGTGGATTCAAAAACCACTACCTCGGGTGATGGCTTTAAGATTGTTAATTTAAATGCAGGGCAGACTGTTATTGCTCAGGCAAGCACAGAAATGATTTTAAGAATGGGAAATGCACAGATTGTGGCAACAGCTAAGGGCGGCGTGGCCGATGTGACTCAGGGAATTGACCTGCAAAACGGAGCTGTTATGCCGGCAAACCATCTCTTAATTGTACCATTGGATGATGGCAGAGGAGCTCAGATGCTTTCTGATGGTATTATAATGATTAAAGGGAGCTATACCATTAAATAAAGTGAAAATATAATAGTCAAGTGTGAATAGAAAAAGCCAAAATCCGCTC
>JAFSBJ010000264.1 GCA_017437345.1 Clostridia bacterium
AAAAAAGTGATGATTTTGATAATTACACTGTTTCAAAAGAGTTTTTTGATAAGGTGTTTCCCGGTCTTAACATTCCAAGTGATGGCGATTTTACAAGAGGCGAGTTTGTTAATGCTGTTGTAAATATGATGGCAGATTATATTCCGTCATACTATGAGGGCGGATATATGGATATCACCAGAGCAAGTGAATTCGGTGGAGCTATAGCATTTGCCGAAGGAAGCGGACTTATATCAAAAGCAAGCCTTTTTTATCCCGACGCAAAAATAAGATTTAATCAGGCTGTAAAAATTGCAGCTTGTGCTGCAGGCTATGATGTTCAGGCAAAAATAAAAGGCGGCTATCCCGAAGGCTATATTTATTGTGCACTAAATGCCGGAATATTAGACGGTCTGACCCTTGACGGAGAAGATTTTTTAAGCTATAGAGACGGTCTCAAGCTTTTATATAATATGGCTACAGCAGATATGCTTTACGAAAGCTCCTTTGGTGACAGAGTAACATACACAACACAAGAGGGAGTAAATGTATTAAGTAAATATAAAGGTATAATAAAAGCAGAAGGCATAGTTATTGGAAATGAGCATACTCTTCTGAACGACTATACTGAGGCTTGTAAAAAAGGTTTTATAAGCATAGGTGGTCAGTTATATAAAACAGATGAATATCAAGGCTTAATTGGAAGAAATATTATTTATTTCTATAAGGATACGAAAGATAAAGAAATTCTATATGCCAGACCTTATGAAAATAATGTTGTGGAATTTAGTTTTGATGATTCTCTGAATTTGGAAAGTGGAAATCTGGTTTGCTACAATAAGGAAAATAAGCAAGACAAATATAAACTGGAAGGCGTATATAATCTTATCTTAAATGGTAAATCGGGAAGAAATCAGAATATAGCATCATATCTCTCAACTGAAAACGCAAAAATCACATTGGTAGATAACAATAATAATAACCAATATGATGTTGTTTTTGTAGATATTATTAATTATGGTGTTGCATCAAATATAATAAATGCAGAAAGAAAACTGTCTGATAAATATAAATCAAGCTATATTTTAGATTTATCCGATGAAGATATCGCTTTAAATGTCTATCTTCCTGATGGCAGCATGGGTGAATTCAGCTCAATAAATAATGATGATGTAATTGGTGTATCTTTTTCTGAAGACAACCTGCTGTGCAATATAAGAGTATACGAGAGCTATGTCAAAGGTAATATAGAAGGCAAAAATGGCGATAAAGTATATATTGCAGGCAAGGAATATGTTTTGTCATCATATTATCAGACTTATAATCCCACTATCAGCTTTGAGGAAGAATGTGTATATTTCCTGGGCGAAGAAAATGTTATAGTAAATGTTCTAAGAAAAACATCTGATGCTATGTATGGATATTTCGCTGATGTCACAAAGGAACAAGGCTTGAGTAATAAGGTTCTGGTAAAAATATTTGACGAAAAAGGATATTTGGGAACCTACGAACTATGCGAGAGAGTGAAATATAATGGAACATCATATGACAAAAATGCTGTGATGGGGCATCTCGAAGCATTAAGAGGACTTGACTCCAAATATAAGGTAATCAAGTTTAAGCTAAGCGGCGAA
>JAFSBJ010000265.1 GCA_017437345.1 Clostridia bacterium
GCACCTGCTCCTGCCGCTGCTCCTGCTGGTGCAACTGCTATTAAGGCTCCAATGCCGGGAACAGTTGTATCTGTAAAGGTAAATGTAGGCGATATGGTAAAAGCTGGGGATGTTGTTTGTATCCTCGAAGCTATGAAGATGGAAAATGAAATCATGGCTCCTTCCGATGGTAAGGTTGTTGCGGTTAATGCATCTCAGGGCGCAACTGTTAACACAGGTGACGCTCTCGTTTCTTTGGGCTAAACTGCGATTTGATTACTTGACGAAAGGGTGATTTTGTGTTAGAAAGTTTGATAAGCTTTGCGCAAAGCACAGGTATAAATGCACTTATTGAAATGTTTAAGTCAGGGAATATGGTCGAAGCAATCGGCACGCCCATAATGCTTATAATTGCTTGTGTTTTGTTATATCTTGCAATCGTTAAAAAGTTTGAACCGCTTCTGCTTTTACCGATTGCTTTCGGTATGCTTCTCACTAATCTTCCTGTTTTTTCAGGGGCGATTATGCATCCCGAATTTTTTACAGATCCGCAGTTTTTAAAGGCGGACGGAAGTCTTGATATGGGACTTATCCTCCACGACGGCGGACTTTTAGACCTTTTATACTTAGGTGTTAAGCTTGGAATTTACCCACCTCTTATTTTCTTAGGGGTTGGTGCTATGACCGACTTTGCTCCGCTTATTTCAAATCCAAAGAGTATTCTTTTGGGCGCGGCAGCACAGTTCGGCGTATTCTTTACATTCATCGGGGCTTTGCTTTTAGGCTCATTGGTTCCTGGAATTGATTTTGGCATAAAAGAAGCTGCCTCTATCGGTATTATCGGTGGTGCAGACGGCCCCACAGCTATTTATGTTACAAAGACACTTGCGGCAGGGCTTCTTCCTGCAATCGCAGTTGCGGCGTATTCATATATGGCTTTAATTCCTGTAATTCAGCCACCAATTATGCGCCTTATGACCACCAAAAAGGAACGCGGAATCGTAATGGAGCAGCTTCGCGAGGTAACAAAAACAGAGAGAATTGTTTTCCCGATTGTTGTTACAATCGTTGTTGCATTAATTGTTCCTGATGCACTTTCTCTGGTTGGTATGCTTATGCTTGGTAACCTTATGAAAGAATGCGGTGTTGTTGACCGTCTTTCAAAAACAGTGCAAAACGAACTTATGAACATAGTTACAATTTTCTTAGGATTAACTGTTGGTGCAACAGCAACTGCTGAGAATTTCTTAAGCCTTAACACAATCGGTATTATCGCTCTCGGCCTTATTGCCTTTTGTTTCAGCACAGCAGGCGGACTTCTTCTCGGAAAGATTATGTGCAAACTCTCCGGCGGGAAAATCAACCCGCTTATCGGTGCGGCAGGGGTTAGCGCCGTGCCAATGGCGGCAAGAGTTGCTCAGGTGGAAGGCCAGAAGGAGAACCCTTCAAACTTCTTGCTTATGCACGCAATGGGTCCGAATGTTGCCGGTGTTATCGGCTCTGCGGTTGCGGCAGGCGTATTCCTGTCCATGTTTGCAGGATAAGAGAATTTAAGGAGGAAAATTAAATGGCAAAAGTTAAAATTACAGAAACTGCGGCAAGAGATGCCCATCAGTCACTCATTGCCACAAGAATGACAACAGAAGAAATTTTACCTGTTCTTTCTATGATGGATAAAGTTGGATACCATTCCTTAGAGGCTTGGGGCGGTGCAACATTTGACGCATGTTTAAGATTCTTAAATGAAGACCCATGGGAAAGACTTCGCAAAATTCGTGAAGCAGCTCCAAACACCAAGCTTCAGATGCTTTTCCGTGGCCAGAATATATTAGGCTATAAGCACTATGCTGACGATGTTGTTGAGTATTTCGTTCAGAAATCCATCGCAAACGGTATTGATATTATAAGAATTTTTGATGCATTAAACGATGTTCGTAACTTACAGACAGCAATCAATGCAACAAAGAAAGAGGGCGGACATGTTCAGGCTGCAATTTCTTATACAATAAGCCCTGTTCATAATATTGAATTTTTCGTAAATTTAGCCAAGGAATATGAAAACTGCGGTGCAGACTCAATCTGTATTAAAGATATGGCAGGTCTCTTAATTCCTTATGAAGCTGAAAAGTTAGTTAAAGAACTTAAAAATGCGGTTAAAATCCCGATCCAGCTCCACACCCACTATACAAGTGGTGTTGCTTCAATGACCTATCTTAAAGCCATTGAAGCGGGGGTTGATGTTGTTGACTGTGCGATTTCCCCAATGGCTCTTGGAACATCCCAGCCCGCAACAGAAACAATCGTTAAAACTTTGGAGGGAACAGAGTTTGACACAGGACTTGACCTTGACCTTTTAAGTGATATTGCTGATTATTTCAGACCACTTCGTGATAAGTATTTAGAGTCAGGCCTTATGAATACTAAGGTTTTAGGCGTTGACATTAACACTCTTAAATATCAGGTTCCTGGCGGAATGCTTTCTAACCTCGTTTCTCAGCTTAAACAGCAGGGAAAAGAGGATAAGTTTGAGGAAGTTTTAAAAGAAATCCCAAGAGTTCGTGAAGACTTAGGATGGCTCCCGCTTGTAACACCAACAAGCCAGATTGTTGGAACTCAGGCAGTTTTAAATGTTATAATGGGCGAAAGATATAAGATGATTTCCAAGGAAACAAAGGGAATTGTTAAGGGCGAATACGGAAGAACTCCTGTTCCGATTAAGGAAGAATTCCGCAAGATGGTAATCGGCGATGAAGAACCGATTACATGCCGTCCGGCTGACTTAATTGAACCTGAACTTGATAAATTAAGACGGGAAGCCGCTGAATATATCGAGCAGGATGAAGATGTTCTTTCCTATGCACTTTTCGGTCAGGTTGCAGAGAAATTCTTTGAAAAC
>JAFSBJ010000266.1 GCA_017437345.1 Clostridia bacterium
GATTCACTCAGGCAGGCTCCGAGGTTTCAGCCCTTCTGGGAAGAATGCCTTCAGCTGTTGGTTATCAGCCTACCCTTGCAAATGAAATGGGTATGCTTCAAGAAAGAATAACCTCAACCAAAAAAGGCTCCATAACATCAATTCAGGCGGTTTATGTTCCTGCCGATGACCTCACAGACCCCGCCCCTGCCACAACCTTTGCCCATCTTGATGCCACCACGGTTCTCTCAAGAAACATAGCATCTCAGGGTATTTATCCTGCAGTTGACCCTCTTGAATCAACAAGCCGTATTCTTTCTGCAGAGGTTCTTGGCGAAGAACACTACACAGTTGCGCGCGAGGTTCAGAGAATTCTCCAGAGATATCAGGAGCTTATGGATATTATAGCAATCATGGGTATGGACGAGCTGTCCGACGAAGATAAGCTTCTTGTTCAGAGAGCAAGAAAAATTCAGAGATTTTTATCGCAGCCATTCCATGTGTCTGAAAAGTTTATTGGTATTCCCGGTGTGTATGTTCCGCTTTCAGAAACCATAAGAGGCTTCAAAGAGATTATCGAAGGCAAACATGATGCTCTTCCCGAATCTGCCTTCCTTTTTGTTGGCACAATCGACGAAGCTGTTGAAAAGGCGAAAAAGGTGGTATGATGAAAGAATTTAGATTTGTTATTTCAACACCCGACGGTAATCTCTACGAAGGAAATATTGTGAAAATATCCCTTCGTGCTTCAGAAGGTGATATTGCCATTATGGCAAACCACACACCCCTTGTAACTTCGGTAAAGCCCTGTAAGTGCAATATGGAGCTGGTTGATGGAACACGGAAAGTCTTTGAGGTTGAAAGAGGACTTTTAAGTGTTTCAGCAGATGTAGTCACTCTGATGTCAGGTAGTGCAAAATGGATATAAGCTAAGTACAGGGATTGTAAAAAACAATTGTTTTTTACAATCCCTGTTTCTGTATATATCTATAAATTTGCATATGTATAAGCCAAAAAAGTTGCATTTAGTTTTACAATCAAAATATAAAACCTGGGTTTTATTGTCCGTTTTTTGGTACACATCTTCTTTTATAATTGTATTATAAATAAACACAAAAGGAGATGTAAGTTATGAAAATACTCACAATATTTTTCTTTATTTCACTTTACTGTGCAGTAAAAAGAGTTCTTGAAACCATGGTGGCAGATGAAAGTCCGAAACCTATAGATAATACCCGGCTAACTTACGATGTTATAAGAGGGATATCTCTTCCTGAAAGAAGGGAACGCCTGGCAAGCGGCTATTATTACAAAAGGTAATTAGGGATTTGTAGTAAAAAGTAAAGTGTTTAATAATTGCAAGGCAAAAAAATAGGTTGCAAAAGAAACAAATATCTCTTTTGCAACCTTGCCTATTTACTGTGTAATTTTATCAATTTCACCTAAAATTCTGTCTTTTTCTTCCTGAGATGAAGCGCTTTCCAATTCTTTCATTAATTCGGGAAGAGTTTTCTGAGGGTTTTGCTGAGGCTTTGAAGGTGTATCGTTATTCTGAGGTTCCTTTTTTGGGGGTTCTTCCTGTGGTTCTTTATTCTGGCTTGGCTTTGGTTCCTGAGTAGGAGCTTTAGGAGGCTCCTTGTTTTCATCAGGATTTTCCTCTTCGTTGTTGCTTTCATCATCACCAAAGCCAAGCTTTGTTGGAATTCCCTTTTCTATAGCATAGTCGTAGGCTTCGCTTGAAGTTTTACAAACAATAGCAAAATTTTCGCCATAACCATAGAAGGCATCTCTGCCTATTTCAGTATAATCAGGGAGCTTAAATTCTTTAAAGCTCTTGCAGCTTTTAAATGCTTCAATACCAATTCGTTTTATACCGGGTTCAAAACCTGCTTCTTCGGTGAAACCTGGAATCTTTTCAAGCTTTTTACAACCTGTAAATGCATAATCGTCAATTTCTTCAATAGCTTTTGACATAGTTTTAATTTCTTTTAAGGCAGAACAGTTGCAAAATGCTGATTCGCCAATCTTTTTAACGCTGTCGGGAATTGTTATATCCACAATCTTTTCAAATCCCTCAAAGGCATGTGCTCCGATTTTTTCAACACCATCTTTAAATACAACATGCTTTATTCTGTTTTGATATTTATACCATGGTGTATCATTTGGTGATGCATAATCTTCCATAGCGGAATTTTCAAGTATTGTAAGAGTTCCGGCATCAAAGCTAAAGCCTTTTTCTTCGTCTGTTTCAATTTCCTTTGTTACTACTGCGGGAACCTCTTCCTTTTCCTTGTCTTTGTCGTCATTATTTCCGAAAATAAGACCGATAAGACTGCACACCAGAACAATAATAACCACAATACCTGCAATAGTTACTCCAAGAATTACCTTGTTTGCTTTTGAGGTTTTATCCTTCTTTTTATTGTTGCTTTCATCAAATTCCGCAGTCTTTGAAAGTTCCTCTCTGGATATTTTAACAGTTTCACCCTCTGTCACATTTCCGGCAGGAATAGCTGCAGTATGGAAGCTTTCAGGGGCTTCTTCATCTGTTTTATCATCATTATCATCCAAAATATTATGTGTGGGAGGCAGCTTCTCTGCTTTCGAAGAAATATCTGCAGTATCGTTGTCCGGTGATACTATAGCTTCTTTTTCAGGCTGAGTTTCATCAAAGGCTGTATCATCGCTTTCATCTTTTAAATCATCACTATCCGATAATTTTTCAGGATTTATGTTTAAATCCTTTAATATCTGTGCTTTTTTTTCTTCAAAATCAGAGATTGCACCATCTGTTTTAAATGATTCTACAGATGGCACCTTCATCGTAAGGTCTGCATCTGTTATGTCTGTATAATCCGGCAGAACGCCATTTTTAAGCTTTCTGAGAGTTTCACTTATAGGGCAGTCACAATATGGGCAGACAATTTCAGAATCAAGTATATCATTTTCGCAGTTGGAACATTTAATAACAGCCATTTTTCTCAACCTTTCTTTTGTATAAATCAGTTTAGCCACCGGAGACTCGAACTCAGCACGCTCTGCATCCGTGAAAAACCGCATCTTTTTTGATTGTCAAGCTTGAAGGGCGTCAGCCCATCTTCGCTTTCCGCACCAAAAATCTGCAATTTTTCGCGAATGGAGAGTTCGAAGAAGTTTTTGCAATAAATTCAAAGCAAGACAAGGAAAAAGCACAGGTAATACGCGGTGTATTGCCGAGCATTTTGACGAAGTGTTGCGAAGAATTTGCCGCAAAAACCGCACTTAGTTCGAATCTCCGGCGGCTTTAACTATCTTGATTTTCTCCATCATCGATAGTGATGGCTTTCTTTCTCTTTTTTGACTGTGTTTTAACAGATAAGAAAATTGCAAATACAATAATTATTGCAATAAACGCTGAAAGAATATATCTTAAAACTTTTGTGTTTTCACCGCTGTTTGTTTCTTCGGCGAGCTTATTCTGAAGGTTATCATGAGCCATGTTCTGCGCCTGGGTATAATCAATTTTCTTACCAAGGTCAGCATTTGTAACAAGCTGTGCATGCTCTTGTTTTTCTTTTTCGCTAAATTCCTTTGTTGAGGTAAACTGGAATGATATCTTCGAAGCGTTGTAGACAGTTTCAAATGAATGAATATACTGCCCGTTTATACTGCATATGTATTCCAGATAAGGCGTTATTGTTTCATCATTTACCCCGGACCAATCAAGAATGGATATATCTCCCGCAGAAACCCCCTGCAGAACAAGTTCATCCTTGATTTTATTAAGAATATCTGCCTTGTTATCTGCTGACTGCAGCATATTGTAGTCACTCATAAGAGGATGTGTTTTCGAACCGTCTTTCTCGGTTCTTATTTCCTGAAGTTCATTTTTCTGAGCGGCAACATAAATGCATTTGTTACTTCTTGTCATAGCGTATATATGGTAACCGTTTGGCTTCATAACATCATTTACCCATGTTGAAAAACCATATCCGTTAGCTGTGAGAATTGTTTTGAAGTCTTCATCACACTCTTGCTGTGTGCAAACCATATATCCTTCGGGAATTTCAATGTTTTTAATACCAAATTCTTCAACTGTAAAAACCTCTGCCAGACATGGCACACTCATCATAACGCAGATGATAAAAATAAATAACCCTCTTATAAGCTTCATTTTTATTTATCCTTTCCGATTCTTTGGTAATATCTTGATGCAAAGCCCTTAACCTGTATTTCAGATTTTTCTATTTCTGTTTCAAATATAAGGTATTTGGCGTCAGCACCGTTTAAAACGATATTAAGATAATCTCCGTCTCTTTCATAAGAACCGGAATATGCCTCAGTTCTTGGGTATTCAACTCCGTCTTCCTTTATAATTTCTGTATACTCTCCGTCTATTGAACCGTCTGCAGAAAAATCAAGAGTAAGGTTTCCTGCTGTAAAGCTGGCGTTAAATCTTTTTTGGTCAGGCACCTCACCTAGAAAACAAGCCTTTGTTTCATCAATGAGCTTA
>JAFSBJ010000267.1 GCA_017437345.1 Clostridia bacterium
AATTATTCCTGTTTCAAAATTCTTTTCTTTCACCAAAAATGACTTTTTGAATTTTATGAAAAAAGCGTCTCCTGTCATTCTCAATGAAATGATGTGGGGATTTGGCATGGTTGTTAATAATGCCATATATTCCAACACAGGCTATGAAAATTACGCTGCCTGCACAATACTCCGGACCATTGAAAGTCTTTGTCTTATAATGTTTATCGGTTTAAATGATGGCGGAGCAGTTATTATTGGCAAAACAGTCGGCGAAGGAAAGCCGGATCTTGCCTATAGCTATGCCAAAAAGCTCAGCATAAGTGTTCCTGTTTTAAGCCTTTTTATTGGTGGTGCAATAATTTTAGTTAGAAAATATGTTATTCATATATTTAATATCAGCGGTAATATCACAGACTATACCTTAAATGTTGCCAATCTTCTTGTTATAATCTATGGTCTAGAGATAGCTTTTCGTAATATCCCATACACCATGGTCTGCGCAGTTTTTCGTCCCGGAGGCGACTCAATAACAGGAGCCAAATTTGACCTTATTTGTCTCTGGCTTCTTGCCATCCCTGTTACATATGTTGTTGCATTCTATTCAAAGCTTCCGTTCCATCTTGTTTTCCTCACAGAATACCTTGTTGAAGATATTCCAAAAGCCATTCTGTGCATAAAACATTTTGTAAGTCGTAAATGGATAAAACCTGTTGCAGCAATACAGAATAATTAAAATGCATTGTTAATCACTGTAAATGATAAAAACTTTAAATTTGCATAATCTATGTGCAGAGGATGTGAAAAAATGAAAAAAGATGTTTTTATAATTGGTGCCGGCATTGCCGGGCTCACAGCCGGCGTGTATGCTCTCAGGTATGGTATGAATGTGTATCTTTGTGACAACGGTATGGTGGGAGGGCAGATAACTCAGGCACCTCAGATAGAAAACTATCCGGCTATGTTTGGTGTAAATGGTTTTGATTTTTCAGAAAGCTTAAGAAACTGGTTTATATCCAATGGCGGTGTTATCAATAATGAAAAGGTATTGTCTGTTGAAAAGGCAGATAATGAATTTATAATTACCACCAATAAAAATACATTTGTTTCCAGAACTGTTATTTCAGCAAATGGTGCGAAACGAAGAACTCTTGATTGTGAAGGTGAAGAAGAATTCACAGGCAGGGGCATTTCGTGGTGCGCCCAGTGCGACGGAATGTTTTTCCGCGGCAAAACTGTTGCTGTCATAGGTGGTGGAAACACAGCAGTAGGGGAAGCGCTTCACCTGTCTGAAATATGTTCAAAAGTGTATCTTGTAATGAGAAAAGATAGCTTTAAAGCTGCCAGAGCTATGCAGGATAAACTCAAAGAAAAATCAAATATCACAGTTTTAAAATCACATAAGGTCAATAAGTTTTTTGGGGAAGACTTTCTTCAGGGAGCAGAGCTTCAATCACTTAGCGATAACTCAGTAAAAACCATTGAAATCTCCGGTGCCTTTGAAGCAATCGGCACAATTCCTGAAAACGCAATGTTTATATCTCTTGCAGAGTTTGATGAAGATGGATATATTATAACAGGTAAATATTGTCAAACCAGAACTCCGGGGCTTTATGCTGCAGGAGACAGCCGGTCTCAGAAATACCGTCAGCTCGTTACCGCTGCCTCAGATGGATGCATTGCAGCGTCTGAAGCATATAAATATATCACGGGAATACCATATTAATATAGTATTTGTTATAAATGTAAAACAAATTGCTTTTGTTTCAAGCAAATTTATGTAATTTTTTATTGTAAATAGCTTGACAAAAGCTTTGTTTTGATGTATTATATCTAAGTGCTTGAAAATAGCGCCGTGGTTCAAACTTATTATGCGCCTATAGCTCAGTAGGATAGAGCGAACGCCTCCTAAGCGTTAGGCCGGTGGTTCGAATCCACTTAGGCGCGTACATATTCCGGGGTGTAGCGCAGCTGGTAGCGCACTAGACTGGGGGTCTAGGGGCCGCAGGTTCAAGTCCTGTCACTCCGATAAAAAAAGAACGCAATATGCGTTCTTTTTTTGTGTTTGTGTCCGGAGGATACAACATCATTTGACCGCATGCGGTCAACACAGTTTCAGGCTCTGCCTGAACATCATTCAGCTTTTAGAGGACACAAAATGAAGTTGTTATTCGCACAAATGATGTGATGCTTTGCGTCAATGATGTTACACCTTTGGTGTAAACGATGTTGCACATCGTGTAAATATTTACTAGGAACAGTTGTCCTCAACTGACCTTGTAGATATTTTACACATAAAAAATTTAATTTTATATTGAAATTTATAATAAAAATATCTCAAACAAACATTGACAATTAAACCATTATAAGGTAATATATATATAAATTTATAATGGATTATTTTTGATTAAATATCCATAATAATTTTATTAGAAATAATTAAAATAAGTATAAAAATTCAGAAAAGAGGTTGAAATTATGAAAAACTTAGATTTAACTAAGTATGGCATCACAGGTGCCAAAGAGATTATTCATAACCCTTCCTACGAAGAGCTTTTCGTAGCAGAAACCGATCCATCATTAGAAGGTTATGAAAAAGGTCAGGCGACAGAACTCGGTGCTGTTAAAGTTATGACAGGTATATACACAGGTCGTTCACCTAAAGACAAATTCATTGTTATGGATGAAAATTCAAAAGATACAGTATGGTGGACATCTGATGAATTTAAAAATGATAATCATCCCTGCAGCATTGAAACATGGAAAACATTAAAAGATCTTGCTATCAAAGAACTTTCCGACAAAAAGTTATATGTTGTTGATGTTTTCTGCGGAACAAATGCCGATTCCAGAATGGCAATAAGATTTATCATG
The DNA here is from genome assembly GCA_017437345.1 of Clostridia bacterium. Next base: position 2,854 of record JAFSBJ010000267.1, read on the forward strand.
GAAGTGGCATGGCAGGCACATTTTGTTAAAAATATGTTTATCAACCCTACAGCAGAAGAACTTGAAAACTTTGAACCTGACTTTGTATGCTACAATGCATCAAAAGCTAAAGTAGATAATTATAAAGAACTTGGTCTTAATTCTGAAACTGCTGTAGTATTCAACATAACATCTCGTGAACAGGTTATTTTAAATACCTGGTATGGCGGAGAAATGAAAAAAGGTATGTTCTCAATGATGAACTACTATCTCCCTTTAAAAGGTATGGCTTCTATGCACTGCTCTGCCAACACAGATATGAACTGTGAAAACACAGCTCTCTTCTTTGTCCTTTCCGGAACAGGTAAAACCACTCTTTCAACAGATCCTAAGCGTCTTTTGATTGGTGATGACGAACACGGTTGGGATGATAATGGTGTGTTTAATTTTGAAGGTGGATGCTATGCAAAAGTTATTAACCTTGACAAAGATTCCGAACCAGATATCTACAATGCTATCAAGCGTAATGCACTTTTAGAAAATGTTACAGTTGATGAAAATGGTGTATGTGATTTTAATGATGGTTCTGTTACAGAAAACACTCGTGTTTCTTATCCCATTGACCACATTGAAAAAATAGTTCGCCCTGTATCAGCTGCTCCTGATGCTAAAAATGTTATTTTCCTTTCTGCTGATGCATTTGGTGTTCTTCCTCCTGTTTCTATTCTTACTCCCGAACAGGCTCAGTACTATTTCTTATCCGGCTTTACCTCAAAACTTGCAGGTACGGAGCGTGGTATCACCGAACCCACACCAACATTCTCAGCATGCTTTGGTCAGGCTTTCTTAGAGCTTCATCCCACAAAATATGCAGAAGAGCTTGTTAAGAAGATGGAAAAGAGCGGAGCTAAAGCATATCTTGTTAACACAGGATGGAATGGCACAGGTAAGCGTATTTCTATAAAAGATACTCGTGGAATTATTGATGCTATCCTTGATGGCTCAATCCTTAAAGCAGATACCAAAACTGTTCCATACTTTAACCTTGCTGTTCCAACAGAATTACCCGGTGTTGATACAGGAATATTAGATCCCAGAGACACCTATGAAGATGCTGCTCAGTGGGAAGAAAAAGCAAAAGACCTTGCAGGTCGTTTTGTTAAAAACTTTGTTAAATACACAGGCAACGATGCTGGTAAAGCTCTTGTTGATGCAGGCCCACAGTTATAATAAAATATTTAACCGCACAGATTATTTCCGTGCGGTTTTTTTTGATATAATATTAAAGCTTGACAAATAAATAATATTGGCACATAATATATTGTAACTTTTTAGTTTATAATTTTGCTATCTGTTGGAGGACAATATGAAAAATAAAATTTTTGATGCGATTGATAAAAATAGAGATAGTATTATTGAGTGTGGAGAATACATATTAAATAATCCGGAGTTGGGTTATAAAGAGTTTAAAACAAGTAAAAGAGTTAAGGATGAGTTTGAAAAACTTTGTATTCCATATGAAGATAATCTTGCTATAACCGGTGTTAAGGGAACTATTGGAAAAAAAGATGCTAAAATCAATGTGTGCATAATAGGAGAACTTGATGCAATAAAATGCTTTGAGCATCCATATGCCGATAAAGAAAGCGGTGCTGCGCATGCCTGTGGTCACAATGCTCAGATAGCAGCTATGATAGGTGCTGCATATGGTCTTGTTAAAAGTGGTGTTCTTGATATGCTTGATGGCAAAGTGACATTCTTTGCGGTTCCTGCCGAAGAATTTGTTGAACTTGAATATCGTGAACAACTTGTAAAATCCGGAAAAATCAGTTATATGGCTGGGAAACAGGAGCTTATCCATATTGGAGCATTTGATGACATAGATATGGCAATGATGATTCATTCCCACGCTCTTACACCGGAGTTTAAGGTTTATGTCAATGGCACGAGTCTTGGCTTTGACACAAAACAAATCACATTTGAGGGAAAAGCGTCGCACGGAAGCGAACCTTTTAATGGTATTAATGCTCTTAATGCCGCAACACTTGCCCTTATGGGGATTAATGCAAATAGAGAAACATTCAAAGATGAGGATAGAATAAGAATTCATCCCATAGTGACAAACGGTGGAGATATTGTCAATGTTATTCCCGACAGAGCCGTAATTGAAACATATGTCCGCGGAGCATCAACCAAGGCAATAGCAGATGCCTGTCAAAAGGTTGATAACGCAGTTAAAGCAGGAGCGATGGCTGTTGGTGCGAAATGTAGTATTAAAGATGTTAAAGGTTATGAACCCCTTGTTCAGGACAAGTTGCTTTCTGCTGTGTTTGAAGACAATGCTCTTTTATTTACAACGCCCGATAAAATTTATCACAATGTAAATATGACAGGCTCAACCGATATGGGAGATCTAAGTCAGATTATGCCTGCTATCCAGCCAACTATGGGTGGATTTAATGGCCCTCTTCATGGTAAGGATTTTGCAATAGCTGATATAGAAACGGTGTATATATCCGCATCAAAAATCCTTGCAGCCACGGTATATGACCTTTTAAAAGATAATGCGAAGTGTGCTTTAAAAATCAAAGATAATTTTAGAAAAAAATAAAGGTTGCAATCAGCAACCTTTATTTTTTATGTTATTAAGAAATTCTTTTATTTTTTCAAATGTTTCTTTGCTTATATGATGTTCAATCCTGCAGCTATCTTCAAGGGCAATGCTTTCATCAACACCAATCGCCATAAGAGCACTTGCTATTATGTTGTGTCTTTCAAACATTTCTTCGGCTATTTCCATGCCCTTGTCGGTTAATTCAATGGCACCATTTGTGTCAACGGTAATATAGCCTTCCTCTCTGAATGACTTCATAGCCACAGAAACACTCGGTTTTGAAAAACCAAGATGTGTTGCAACATCAATACTTCTGACAAAATTGTTTTTCTTTTTTAAAATTAATATTGTTTCAAGATAATTCTCAGCAGATTCTTTTATTTTCATATATAAATCCTTTGTATGTTTATTTTATTTTATTCTATCATATGTATTAAATTTTGTCAATTTGAATTAGGTTTGCTGTGATTTAATATAATTATGCAGAATTGTATATATTTATGGCTATATTCGCAATTGTTTTTTTGGGGGGAATGTAATATAGTAGTTATATTACTATATTGTGAGGAGCTATTATGAAAAAAATAATCTATGGTTTAGACGAAAACACAACAGATGCACTTATCAAGCAGAAAGAAACATTATGGATAAATAGTTTTAAATTACCTTATGAATATACAAAGGGACTATGTGATCTTGTTATTTCAGATGAAGATATTAAAGAAGCGGAAGCTCTCTTTTTAAGGTTTTCACCATTTATAAAAGTTGTTTTTCCGGAGACTGAATCAGATGATGGTATTATCGAATCACCTCTTACTAAGATTTCAAATATGAAAAAAACAATTGAAAATAACCACAATATTAAAATACCCGGTTTGTTATATCTGAAGCAGGATAGTCATTTAAAGGTTGCAGGCTCTGTAAAAGCAAGAGGTGGATTTTTTGAAGTCTTAAAATATGCTGAAAAACTTGCACTCAGCCATGGGAAAATTCACAAAGATGATAATTATATAAAATTTGCAAGCAAAGAAATGAAGGAGTTTTTTAGTGGTTATACCATACAAGTTGGTTCAACCGGAAATCTTGGTATGTCTATAGGAATTATGAGTGCTGCATTAGGATTTAATGTTGTTATTCATATGTCTGCTGATGCAATAGAATGGAAAAAAGAGCTATTAAGGAATAAAGGGGTTAAAGTTATAGAGTATAAGAGTGACTATACAAAGGCGGTTCTCGAAGGTAGAAATGCATCAATGTGTGATCCAAAAAGTTATTTTGTTGATGATGAATGGTCAGTTAATCTTTTTCTTGGATATGCAGTCGCTGCGTCGCGTCTTAAAACTCAGCTCAATAAAAATAATATTCTTGTAGATAGTGATCATCCGCTTTTCGTATATATACCTGCAGGTGTTGGCGGCGCACCAGGCGGAATCAGCTATGGACTTAAGAGATTGTTTGGTGATAATGTTCATTGCTTTTTTGCTAAACCTTGTTTATTTCCATCGGTTCTTTTAGGTATTTCAACTCAAAAATTTGAAAATGTCAGTGTTGTTGATTATGGTATATCAGGTCTTACAGCCGCCATTTTAAAATTGAGATTAAAGGAAAAAGTGCCCACGCTGCATCACCCCACACGGGAATTGATGCGATTGCTATTGCGTTCAGAATGTATAGCGCTATTCAGCTTATTGTAAGTCGTGAGGTAGATCCGAGAGAACAGTATCTTTGTTCAATCGGAAAAATTGAAGCGGGAAGCGCTCAGAACATTGTAGCTGATAAAGCAATTATGTGGGGTACATTGCGTACCTACAATATGAATGTTAATGAATATATTTTTGGTAGAATCAATAAAATCGCAAATTGTTTATCCGAAGAAACAGGTACCCAAATAAGTGTAACCGATCCTATAAAATCATTTTGCGTGTATAATAATCCATATCTTTCAGATCTTTTGGTATCAGCATTTGAAAAAGTATGCGGAAAGGAAAATATATTTCCTCTTGCCCCTAAAATGGGTTCGGAAGACTTTTCTCGTTTTGGAGCTATCATACCTGCTGTTTTCTTTAATCTTGGAACAGAAAACATGGAAAAGGGTATAGACAAGGTTGTTCACAATGATGATTTCAACATTAATGAGGATATACTTCATCTTGGAGCCGAAGCATTTGTACAGTTTGTTCTTGATAACCAAAATGGCATAGATATGAAAAAAGCAATAGAAGACGATACAAGAGATGATGTTGTAATCAGGGCAAAGAAATATAATTAAACCAAAAACAGACCTTCCACGGTCTGTTTTTGGTTTAATGTGAAATATAAAAAATAATTTAAAAAATTGTAAAAAAATTCTTGACAATATGAGTTAGTTATGCTAAACTAACTATGGTCGAAGTTAGTCTATCCTAATTATAAATGAGGTAATAATATGAATCTCACTCAGGCAGTTGAAGAAAAAGAATATATAATAAAAGATATCGACACAGACGACGAGGAATTAAACTCTTTTCTTTTTTCCCTGGGTTGCTATAGCGGAGAAAGTATAACAGTTATTTCTCATATAAAGGGTGGTTGCATCGTTTCTATAAAAGACGGAAGATATAATATAGATAACGAGCTTGCTTCTGCTATAATAATTTAAAATAACGACCTTTTTAGGTCGTATATATTTTGCCTTTTGGTTAGCCACAACTAACTAAATATAAAAATCATTATTTCATGCAAACTGGAATCAAAGGAGGATTTACAATGAGAATTGCTTTGGCGGGCAATCCAAATAGCGGTAAAACAACTATGTATAATGCACTCACAGGTAAAAACGAACGCGTTGGTAACTGGGCAGGTGTTACCGTTGACAAAAGAGAAAGCCTTATTAAAAAGGCATATGCTTCAGGCAGTGAAGAGCTTATAGTTGTTGACTTACCAGGTGCATATTCTATGTCACCGTTTACTTCCGAAGAAAGTATAACAAGTAGTTTTGTTAAAAACGAAAACCCTGATGCAATCATTAATATTGTTGATGCAACAAATTTAAGCAGAAGTTTGTTTTTTACAACTCAGCTTCTTGAACTTGGTATTCCAACAGTTGTAGCACTAAATAAAAGTGATATAAACAAAAAGAAAGAAACAAAAATAGATATTAAATTACTATCTGAAAAGCTTGGTTGTCCTGTTATAGAAACAATTTCAACATCAGATAAAGGTCTTAAAGATGTTGTAAAAGCTATTATGAATGTTAAGGATAAAAAACAAACTGCACCTTACTTGCAGGGGGATATTGACCTTAGTGATAAAGCTGTTGTTGAAGCTGCCGACAGAAGCCGATTTGACTTTGTTAATAAAATTGTTGATGATGTTGAATCGAGAAAAGTTTTAACAAATAAAAGAAACACTCAAGATAAAATTGATGCTGTTATAACAAATAAATGGGTTGGTATCCCGATTTTTGCAATTGTTATGTGGCTTGTGTTTGATATTTCTCAGTCATCTTTTGGTCCGTGGCTTGCTGAATTTCTTTGCAGCTGGATAGATATGTTTGGTGAAATAGTTTCAGGATGGATGTCAGGTTCCAGCGATATTCTTCAAACAATAGTGGTTGATGGTATTATTGGCGGTGTTAGTGCAGTTGTTGGATTTTTACCATTGGTAATGGTTATGTATTTTCTTATCGCGCTTCTTGAAGATTGTGGTTATATGGCGCGTGTAAGTGTTGTGCTTGACCCAATTTTCAAAAAGGTTGGTTTGTCGGGAAAATCTGTTATTCCATTTGTAATAGGAACAGGATGCGCAATACCCGGTATTATGGCATGCCGCACAATCCGTAACGAGAGAGAGCGCAGAGCCACAGCAATGCTTGCTCCTTTTATGCCTTGCGGTGCAAAGCTTCCTGTTATTGCTCTTTTTGCCGGTGTATTTTTTGGCGATGCTTCATGGGTTGGAACCCTTATGTATTTTGTTGGTATAGTTTTAATCTTTTTAGGTGCGCTTCTTGTCAATAAAATTGCTGGTCATAAAAACAGAAAATCCTTCTTTATTATAGAACTTCCGGAATATAAAATTCCAAGTCTTGGTAGGGCATTTATGTCGATGTGTTCGCGTGGCTGGGCATACATAGTTAAAGCAGGAACAATAATTCTTGTTTGCAATGCTTTAGTTCAGATTATGCAGTTATTCAACTGGAGCTTTCAGTTTGTGGAAGAAGGTATGGAACATACCTCCATCCTTGCAACAATTGCATCTCCTGTGGCTGTACTCCTTATTCCTCTTGGATTTGGTGTATGGCAGATGGCAGCAGCTGCAGTTACAGGTTTTATTGCCAAAGAGAATGTTGTTGGAACCCTTGCTGTTGTATATGGAATTTCAAATTTTATAGATACAGAAGAGCTTGCTCTTATAGGTGGTGCAAGCGAAGTTGCCGGCATTTTTGGTTTAACATCTGCAGCAGCTTTGGCGTGTCTTATGTTTAATCTGTTTACTCCACCTTGCTTTGCTGCCATTGGTGCGATGAACTCCGAAATAAAAAGCAGAAAATGGATGTTTGGCGGTATTGCTCTTCAGCTTGCCACAGGTTATACTGTAGCATATTTTGTATATCAGATCGGAACACTCATCAGTGAGGGAACTCTTGGCTCAGGTTGGTTTGGTGGCCTTATTGCTGTAGCCTGCATAACTATTACTGTTATATATCTTATTAATAAGGCAAATAAAGAACTTAAGTCTGAATATAAGTTGAGCACCATCAAAGATTCGAAAGAAAAGGTTAGAAAATAATTATGGCAAATATAATATCAGTAATTGTTATTGTTTTAATTCTGGGTGGTGCAATGAGCTATATCATCCGCTCCAGAAAAAAGGGCAGAAAATGTATTGGCTGTCCTTATTGCGACAGCTGCCCTTCAGGAAAATCTTCTTCCTGTAAATCCAACGATAATTAAGCTCAAGACACACACCCGGAATTCAGGTGTGTGTCTTTTTAAATTAACATGCTTGACATATCTCTTGGTCGGAAATATAATTGCATATGTGAGGTGATTACATATGTTAGAACTTTTAAAGAATAACGAATTTGATGATGTATATTCCATAATGGAAGATAGTTTTCCGGAAGATGAACGCAGACCTTATGATGAGCAGAAAATGCTTCTTAATAAGGAAAATTATCATATTTATGTTGTTAAGAATACAATTGGCAGAATATCAGCTTTTATCGCTGTATGGAATTTTAAAGATTTCATTTTTCTTGAGCATTTTGCTGTTGACAGTTCGCTTAGAAATAGTGGCATAGGCAGCAGAGTTCTAAAGGATATTAAAAGCAAGTATAACAAGATAATATGTCTTGAGGTCGAACATCCTGAATCAGAAATAACCAGAAGACGGGTAGGGTTCTATGAAAGAAAT
>JAFSBJ010000268.1 GCA_017437345.1 Clostridia bacterium
AAAACGACAACCATTCTTGCTGTTCCGCTCACAAGGTGAATCAAAACTCTTGCCGCCGTTTCTTCGTTTGTTACATCTCCCGCTTTATATGGTGTGAGAGAATCAAGTCCTTCCTCGCCCGTTCCAAGATAATTGATCTCAATCTTAGATCCTGTATTATCATATTCAAGGAATGTTGCGCCGCTAAATTTTGATTCATCAACATTTATAGCCTGGGTTAAATCCGCCACATCCTCTTCAGGGTCAACGGTAACAACAACCGCTCCATCCTCCACGCTGTAAAGTGTTCCCATGATAATCTTGATGTCAGCATTTGCTTGCTTTTTAGCGCTATCTGAATTTCTGGCATATTTATTATCCCACGCAAAGAGGAATGGTTCTGTGTCCCCTTCACTGTAATGGATATCCTCTTCTTTAAGGGTTACATAACCGTTACCATCTGCACCAAATCTTACCAAGTCTCCCTCATTTAAGTCTTCAATATCAACCACTGTATCTTCGGAAACGAAATACATCACTTCGCTCCATTCGTCATATGCGCCATTTTCCCAACCGTATACAGCCATAGCTGATTCGTCTGTTGACGGATCATATTCAGTTTCAACTCTGTCAAATCTGAAAAGCGGTGTTTTGTGATTTACAGCAAAAGCTTCTGCGCTTCCATAGAGGACAATAAGTTTTGCGCTCTTGGAAGATGTTATATCAAAAACTTCGATTTTATATCCACCATCACGACTGAAATCGTTAACAGAGCCTTTTTTATATCCCTCCGCTTCGCCATTGTCCGGAACAACGAACACCGTTGCGCTTCCTAAAAATACACTGCTTCCAAAGTTTCTGTTTTCCGTAGAGAAGGTTGTTTCCTCATCTCTTACAAAGCCTTCGGTTGTGTCATACATAACAAGCTCATCATTCTTTGCGGCAGCTCCTCTGCTGCTTTTAGATGTAATAGTAACAATCTCATCTAAAACTGTTTCGCCTTTAACTATCTTTGTTGAATACTTGATTGCCTGTCTGTAATCACTTTCGCCATAGTTTTCACTGGCAATATCTATAAGCTTGCCCATAGCTCCGTCATAATCACCTTCTATACTGTCCCCATTGATTTTTGTTGTCTGGTGAAGTGTGAGCCACTGTTTCTGACCGCTTTGAGTTAAAACATAAAGCTTTCCGCTTCCTTCGCCAAAGCCGGAGCCTCCGTCAATGTCGCAATCAACTATATATCCGTAACTTGTTTTTGTTGCTTTCTCATCTGTCACATAAGCAAAAATTTCGCCATTTATATCCAGATAGAAAGTATATGTTTCTCCCTTGCTTGGTTCAGCAACAGAATCACTTCCATTTACCCAAGGAGCCGCTGGAGAATATTTATATTCCTGGGATCCAATGGTAACGCTTTCAGAAGAACGACTCTTGATTTCTCCACTTATCGGGTTGCCCATAATAACAACAGTGATAAGCTTTGTTCCACTGTTTGTATGGCTCTCCTTTACGCAGATAGCCTTATTCTTCTTGATGGAAGAGAAGGAAAGTTCTGTTCCTTCAGTGCTTTCAAATCTTACTATCTGAGACTCGTTTGTGTAGTCCAAAATCTTTGTTCTTGTGCTTGACGGGTCTGTTATGTTATCTGTAATCTTATATGTTGAAGATGTTACAGCAGACACAGCATAAGGAACATAGCTATCAACAAAAATAACATCATAATCGTTATCGCCGTCACGGTTTAAAAGAGAAATCTGTCCAACAGAAGGAATCATAGATGTAGCAAAACGGCTGTCCGCAGGAGAATCTCCATAAAGCTTACCATTATATATAACTACATTTTCGTCATCTATATTATAGTAAGAAACAGATTTTGCACTTTCACTCTTATAGTAAGCAAGCTTAGTTGCGCTACTTTCAGAAGGGTCAATCATTGTGGCAGAAACAGTTTCCTGCTTGGTGTTTTTCTTAACATCGCACATTACGATTTCGCCATAGTCAGAGCCTTTGCCCGGCTTATAATAGAATGTTATGTTTGCGCCGAGCATATCATCATAGTCCTTGGTATTCTGAACTTTATATACTACATTCTTTGTATGGCCGTCTTCATCCTCAACCATAATCATAATCTCGTTTGCTTTGAGGTTAACATCAGGAGTTTCAAGGCTTGTATATGTGTTGGAAGCGAGTATTCCTTCTTCCTTATAAATGCCGAGATACGCCTCCATTATTGTGGTGGAGGAAACAAGCCCGTCTTTTCTTGTGTTTACACCGAGAGTGTCGTATATAAGCTGAGCAATACAAGAACGGGTTGCAGGTGTTCCGAGGCTTCCTACTGCATTCTTTGTTATTCCAAGCTTTTGTGCAGAGTTATAATAGCTTTCATACCAAATGGTTTCGCTTGGTGCAGAGAAGTTTTCATAACCTATTGCACGGATAATCATTGTAAGCGCTTCTTCATAGGAAACATTGTTCATAGGTTTGAAGGTTCCGTCCTCATAACCTGTTATAATCCCCATAGTCTTTGCCGCATTGATTGTTCCTGCTGCCCAGAACATAGTGTCAACATCTGTAAAAGGCATTGATGCAGGAGCAGCTGTCTGGTCCATTCCAAGCATACGGAGAAGAAGGGCCGCAAACTCTGACCTTGTAACATTGTTCATAGGTCCGAAGGAACCGTCTTCATAGCCGTTAATAATCGAAAGCTTATTAAGCATTATAACAGCATCTGCATAGCTTTCAGTTCCATATACATCGGAAAACACTGTTCCGACCTTTGCAGAGATAAGCACTGGTTCATCAGCAAAAGCAGGAACCGCTATGCAACTTGCCATTATAGCCATTGCAATAAACGCGCATAAAATTTTCTTTAAGTTTTTCATAATTACGCCTCCTTAAATATATGTGATTTAATTATTTACAAATTTAATTTTTGACCTGACGCATAATGCTGTTTTCGGGAAGCTCGTGGTCAAATCGGATATGGACAATCTGCTGAGGCCTGTTGGCAACGGTAAGCTCATTTCCCTCGTTGTCCGTCATATACTCAATTTTATGTTTTATAAAAGGTCTGTCAGGGCAGAGGAATTCAACCTCTCCCCCTTTAAAGAACCTGTTTTTCTGCACAACAGAGAGAAGTTTTTTCTCCTTATCATATCCGCAGACAATTCCTGACAGTTCATAATTTCTTATATATGAACTTGTCTCATAATTCTGCTCATTCCCGTCAGGTTTTTTATAATAAAAGCCTGTTGTATACCCT
>JAFSBJ010000024.1 GCA_017437345.1 Clostridia bacterium
AAATAATTATATCATAAAATTTATTCAACTTCAACTATTTTTATAATATTATTTCCTGTTATCCCATATATTATATCGGTTATTCTGGCAACATCTTTTACATCAAGCTTTTCTGATCTGATTGTAAGTATTGTTGAACCGTCATCTTCTATAAAAACAACGCAATCCTTATAACCTTTTGTAAGCAAAAGATTTTCGATTTTAAGTTCTTTGTCAATTTTTTCTGCTAATTTGAGTATGTAGTTTTCTGCGTTTTTTCTGGCATCAGATGTTGTGCTTTTATCGTTTATTACTTCCCTGAGCATCTGAGCAGTCTTGCTTCTGCTATATTCACGATTGTTTCTGGCTACAACAAGCTCATCATCGTGGCTCGATACAACAATAGCTTCCCCCGGAAGAAGGTCATCTGATTCTGACTTTTCACTTGCGTAATTATTAACTGGTTTATGATTATTTAAAGAACCGGAACATAATAAAACAACTAAGCCGAAAAAGCAAAAAATAAAGAAGAACAAAAAGAATAATTTGCCCTTTTTTAACACAATAAACATTACATAACATCCCCTATTCTTCCATTTTTAAAACTATAACCTTATGTAGTGGTATATCAAGAGTCTCTGATACACTGTTTCTGATCATTGACACTATTTCAGCCTTTCCACCTCCCTGGGCAACTATAATCGCGCCAACAATTTTTGAAGAGTGATAATTGTTTTCCTTGTTAAAAATAGTTGATTGTTTCAAGTCTTCATCTTTATTTTTATAACTGATAAACACATCCACATCACCAACACCTTCAGCTTTTTCAAGAACTTTTTTCAGCTTAGATTCTAAGTCATCACATTTTTTATCTTTATTATCTTCAATACTTGCAATCGTTTCTTTTGAAAATTCATTATTGGGTATCTCATCATGTCTATATGTGATTAGAATTAGTCCAATAAAAAATGTAAAGCCAAGAATCATAAATACTTTATTACTTACTATTAAATTTTGAATATCATTAATTATTTTCATTTATCATATACACCTCGTCTTCTGATGTGCAATAGTTGCTGATTATGTGGTTTTCAACTTTTTCGTCCATTGATGTTCCCTTTTTAACAACAAATATTTTTAATTTTTTAAAGTCTGTGTCCACATCAATATCATAGTTTACATAAAATTTATTATGTATATCTATTTTAATTGTATCCTCCAGTTTATTTTCAAATTCATTTTTTATATTTGTATCTTGTATATCAAATGCTATATTTAATGTAGTTCCATCATCAACATTATTTTTTATGAGGGAAATTCCACCTGCAACTATTAACGAAATAATTAAAAATGAGGATATTACCTTAAATATTTTTTCATATTGAGTTTCATTTGTCAGTATTCTTCCAAATTGAATTGATACTGAAAAAACAATCAATATAACATAAAATCCTTTTATCTGATTCATTCTATACTCCTGCTGTTATGATTATTCCAAACATCAATGTGTAGATGATATATAAAAAAATCAAAATTGAACCATAAATACTAAGCACATCACTACACACATCAAAAACTTCCGAGAAATCACCATCTGTTATAAATGATGATAATAAAGAAAGCAAACGAAAAACAACAGAGATTATCATAAATCTTATGAGTGGTTTTAAAACAATCATCAATATGACAATCATGCCAATATATCCTGCCATATTCTTTAATAATGCAGTTGTTGATATTAATGAATTAATTGTTTCTGACAAACAGTTACCAACAAGAGGAACAAAGCTTGTCACAGCAAGTTTTGCTGTTTTGATTAAGACGCCGTCTGATGCAGATGCCACAAATCCGGAAAAGCTTATAACTGCAGAAAATACTATAAGAAGAACACCTATTACAAACCTACTTGTTTTTATGATTGTTTTTGATAGCTTTTTAATCTCACTCAAGCCTGATATGCCTGATGATACCGATAATATTGCAGAAAAATAGAGCATTGGTATAATAAATTCATCCACTAAAATCGCTGAAATGTTTGAAAAAATGAGATACACAGATTTCATCACAATTGATGATCCACCATAGCCCATTCCCGACAGAATACTTATATATGCAGGAAATGAAATATTCATATATTCCCTTATGTTATGTACGCTTTGTACACCGATATCTGCCACACACTCAAAAGCTTTACAGATAAAAAAAGAGCATATTATATATCCTGAAAGATTAACTGTTTTTCCAAGTGTTGCGGACGACAGAAAAGAATCTGCTATAGAAATTATTAAAATAATAAAAAATACTCCCGAAAAGTCCTGTAATAAATAGTATAAAGTGTCTTTTATTTCTCCGGTAATTATTCTAATAAAGCTATTAAATGTCGCAGTTATATCAAAAATTATATTATCAAGATTTAAACTGTATAAGTTAAAGTGTTCTGAAGCATCAACAAAAAAATCATATGTATCTTCAGCTGATTTTGAGAATGTTTGTGATGGAAACATAACAATCACAAACAAAACAATAAATATAATTAAAAATTTATATTTCATAAGCCTTTTATTAATTCAACAAGATATGCAATAAAGTTAAATATATCTGTTGATATAATCCCTATAATAGCTATTTTGCCGGCAAAACAAACCTGGCTTGACAGAAACTTTTCTCCCACATCCAAACACACTTGTGAAGCAAATTCGCACACAACTGCAATAATTACAACCTTTATAATTTTATTTAAAATGCCACTTATCTCTTTGAATTCCAAACCCAGACCTGATATTTTTGTTATTAAACTGTTTATATACGGTGTTAAGCAGATTATAATCATAACACCGGCAATAACAGATAAAAAAACTGAAAACTGTGATGATGTATTTTTTATAAATAGTATTAAAATAAGTGATGTAATACAGAGGGGAATTATTTTTAAAACAACAATTGTCATATATCAAATAAACTCTTTATAATCACAAAAAGCTCATAGATTTTATCAACAACAATAATCATCACAATAACAAGTCCTAATATTGTAACCATAAGAGCTTGTTCTTCTCTGCCCGACTGGACAAGCAGTTTATGTATAATGGAAATAACAATACCCAATGCAGCAATCTTAAATAATATATCTATATCCATATTACCTCCACGAATTTACATTAAAAATACAACGATTACAATTCCAATATATATAGCCAGCTTTCCCATTATCGATTTGTTTTTTATATTATCATTAAATGCTGAAATATGGTTATCCAGATTATCTTTGATGATGGTAAAATTCTGTCTGAGCATTTCTGTGTTTTCACATCCGGTTATGCTATGTAGTTCTTTTAAAACACTCAAATCTTTTGCATTATATATATTTACATCTGGTAATTCATTCTCTTTTTTATTGTTTAAAATTTTTTCTAACAAATATTTATTTAATGTGCTTGCCTGATTTAAAGCTTCATCTAAAGCCTCTTGCAGCGTTTTATATGATACACACATTTCATTTTCCAGACAATTTAAACACAGTTTAAGATTATTAAGTTCTTTAATTTTTATGTTATTTCTTAAATTTAAGCAATAGCCAAATCCTGCGCACGATATAATAATCAGCAGGGCTCCGGATAATCTTACAAACATATTCTTTCTCCCTTAATTATTTTTTCGATAGTTCCCGGACCATTTCTTGCGCTGAGAATGATAATATTATCAAACATATCTTTATAGTTATAATATGTTAGTTTATTATTTTCTTCATCATACCCATGAGTTGTTGCAATAACGCTGCAGCCTGATGCTTGTGCGTATTTTACCGCCAGTATATCCTCTTTTGAAGCTAATTCATCAACTGCAATAATATCGGGAGATATTGAACGGACAACGATTGGTATTGCATTTTCTTTATTGCATCCGCTTATGACAGATGTAACATTTCCCACATTCATTGTAGCTTCCCCTTCATAGCACGACGCTATTTCATAACGCTCATCTATAAGAGCACATTTTACAATTCCATATCCTGCGTCTTTTGTTGTCAGATATGCAACAAGATTCCTTAAGAGGGTTGTTTTTCCGCATCCGGGCGGCGAAATTATTATTGTATTTTTTATGGATTTGCAATCAAAAATTTCTTCGAAGATTAAACTGCAATCGACTTTAATATGATGTGATATTCTGAAGCAAAGAGTATTTATCGTATTTACACCAACTATTTTACCTTCATTAAGAACAAAGTTGCCGGTTATGCCAACCCTATGACCGCCTTTTAGTGTTAAAAACCCTTCATTTACAAAGCGATTGTAGGCATACGGTGAAGATTCGGTTATGAGGTTATAAATCTCTCTGAGGTCATTTTTACCAGATATAACAGCTTTTTGAGAATCATATGTTATCCCCGATTTGCCAAGATATGATCTTTTGCCGTGTATTTTAATTGTTACAGCTTGTCCCGAAATAAAGCTTATTTCATTAAAATTTCCCAGGGAATATTCGCTTAATTTATCAAGGCATATTCTGAACTTTTCCGGTATGTATTTTAAATATTCATTATTCTTGTCCAATTTACTCACCTGTGATATTTATATTAACCTTCGCATAAAAATAGAACGCCAAAAGCTTGACAAAAAAATCATATGTGTTAAAATTGTTCTATAATCTTGTGAGGATGTAATATATATGGAAAACAAAAGCTACTCGGCAGATTCACTTTTTAATATGACTGATGAAGAACTTGTTTTGGTTTCTAAATCAGGCGACGGTTATGCAACAGAAATATTAATGGAACGATACAGAAATTTTGTCAGGGCAAAATCCCGGACATATTTTCTTATCGGAGCAGACAAAGAGGATATTATTCAGGAAG
>JAFSBJ010000269.1 GCA_017437345.1 Clostridia bacterium
AATCTGATTAAAGCCATGCTTTTCGATAAATGATGCACACTGACCAAGAGCCTGAGGATGGCTTATGACTGTTTTTATTTTTGAAATATCACTGCCCTTTGCAGCAAGCAGGTTTTGAATGATTTCAGCTTCATACACACCGCTTATATATAGTTTACCAAAAAAAGCGAGATCCATAACCTGACCTACATCTCCGTTGAAACTATTTTCAATGGGAAGAAGCGCACAGTCACATTCGCCATTTTCTACAGCTCTGTAGGCTGACTTGAAATCGGGATATGGGATTCTTTTTGCATCGGGAAATATGCGTTTGCAGGCGATATCGGCAAAAGCGCCCTTTACACCGCTGAAGGAAACTCTCATACCATCTAAAATGCGATGCTGGAAGCTTTTTGCAAGCTCCATATTGTTTCTGAGGAAGCTTGTGTAATATGGTTTATAGTCTTCATCGGATATATTTTTCACATTTCGTTCGATAACCTGTTCTTCACGGGAGGAATTTTCGATGGGGAGACCGTGTTCCTTTTTATATTTTGCAACAAGGCGAACTGCATCCATTCTTTTTTCAAAAAGCCTTCCCAGTTCTTTATCTACTTCATTTATAATCTGTCTTGCTTTGTCTAAGTCTGTCATAGTTTAATACCTCATCTATAGTAATTTATATAGAATACTATCCTTTACAGAAGATCTGCAACATCGTAAATGAGTTTTTCAGTTTTATCCCATCCAAGACAAGGATCGGTGATGGATTTCCCGTAGCATCCCTCTCCTATTTTCTGAGCACCGTCTTCGATGTAGCTTTCAATCATAAAGCCTTTAACAAGCTTTTTAATGTCGTCATTATGGCGGCAGGAATGAAGAACCTCTTTAACTATTCTTGGCTGTTCGGCATATTGCTTGCCGGAGTTGGCGTGGTTGGTGTCTACTATAACAGCCGGATTTTCAAGTTCTTTTTCAGAATAAGCCTCGCAAAGTCTTATTAAATCCTCATAGTGATAGTTTGGTCTTGACTGACCGAATTCATTAACATATCCACGAAGGATTGCATGGGAAAGAGGATTACCCTGAGAATGTACCTCCCATCCGCGATAGATGAAGGTGTGTTTATGCTGAGCGGCAGTTATGGCATTCATCATTATGGAATAATCACCGCTTGTGGGGTTTTTCATGCCAACAGGGATATTAAGTCCGCTTGCCGTGAGTCGATGCTGCTGATTTTCAACAGAGCGAGCGCCGATTGCAACATAGGCTAGAAGGTCGTCAAGGTAGCGATAGTTTTCGGGATAGAGCATTTCGTCGGCACAGGAAAACCTGGTTTCACGAAGAGCTCTCATATGAAGCTCACGGATGGCAACAATTCCTTTGAACATATCGGGTTTTTCTTCGGGATTGGGCTGATGAAGCATTCCTTTATATCCATCGCCTGTGGTGCGCGGTTTGTTGGTATAGATTCTGGGAACTATAAAAATTTTATCGCTTACCTTATCCTGAATATTTCTCAGGCGGAGAATATAGTCGATTACGCTGTCTTCATTATCGGCAGAACAAGGACCGATAACAAGAACAAGCTTATCTGATTTTCCGGTGAATATATCAGCAAGCTCAGCATCACGCTGTTTGATAATTTCCTCAAGATTTTTATCAAGGGGATACATTTTTTTAACTTCCATTGGTATGGTGAGTTTTCTTTCAAAATCAAGATTCATAGTTTTCACACTTTCTATTATAAATTATTTTTTGTCAAAACAGGATCGTCTCTGAGTGGAGAGTCTCATTTTATCGCAGAGACCATCTTTATCCTCAGATGAGAGCATATCTCGAATGGTTTTAAATTCTTCCATGAAATTATCCATTTGCTTAAGAAGAACATCTTTATTGAGTAAAAACAGTTCTGACCACATATTTTCGTTTATGCGGGCAATTCTGGTGAGGTCACGGAACGAATCTCCTGTGTAGCTTACAAGATTTGTATTGTCATTACATGTCATAAGAGCAACAGCTATAACATGAGTGAGCTGAGATACAAAGCCTATAACATCGTCGTGCTGTTCGGGAGTTAAAACCGATACTCTTGAAAAGCCAAGAATTCTACCAAGGGTTTTGCACCATTCTATAGCTTCGGGGGTATTTTTTTCTGTTGGGGTAACGATGTAGTTGGCTCCTCTGAAAATGCCATCGTCGCTGTTTCTGACACCATATACCTCACGACCTGCCATCGGATGAGCGGCGATAAATTCAACATCTTCACGAAGAATATTCTGAATTTCATATACTATACAGGATTTAACACCGGTTACATCGGTAAGAAGGGCTCCGGTTTTAAAATGCTTCTGATTATCTTTTATCCACTCTTTAAACACTCCGGGATAAAGGGCAAATATTATGGCATCAGCCTCGGACACAGCCTGACGGGAAATATTGGTATAGCCTGCATCAATGATATTTTCATCAAGAGCAAAGCTTATGGAATCGGGGTTATTATCTATGGCGCTTATATGGTAGCCAAGGCGTTTGAGTGCTTTGGCATAGCTACCGCCTATAAGACCAAGACCTACGATGAGAATTTTGCTTTTACTTATCCATTCCACTTATTTCGACCTCCACTCCAAGTGATTTGATTTTTTCAAAAAAGTCGGGATAGCTTTTTCTCACAGCTTCGGCACCATCTATTGTGCCGCCGGTTTTTGTGAGAAGAACAGCCATAGCCATAACTATTCTGTGGTCATTATGACCTGATATTATCTGCTGTGGTGTTTTTGGAGAAGCAGGCCTGATTTCAACACGATTTTCTTCAACTATGACAGAAACACCACATTTATTAAGCTCCTGCATCATGGCTGATGCGCGGTCGCTTTCTTTCCATTTAAGGCGTTTGGTTCCCATGAATTCAGCACCAAAACAAAGAGATGCGGCAGCAAAAAGAACAGGACCAAGGTCGGGGCAATCGGATATATCAAGAGTGCAATAGCCCTGCTTTAGCTTTTCATACATTTCAAGATATACTTTATCTCCCTGAAGGCTATTGGAAGATAAGCCTTCAACCTTAACATTTCCGCCCGTGAGATTTAAGGCTTCAAGAAACGCGGCATTTGAATAATCGCCTTCAACTCTTACATCTGCATTTTTATATTTTTGATTTCCTTTTATAAAATATGTATTTTCTCTTTCCATCTTTATTTCTATTCCGAAAGCAGAAAGAGCCTGCATAGTCATATCTATATATGGTCTGCTTTCAACGGGAGGAATCAGCATCAGGCGGCTGTCACCATCTAATAAGGGAAGTGAAAAAAGAAGACCGGATATAAACTGACTGCTTATACTGCCTGTAACCTTATATGTTCCGGGAGAAAGAGCACCACGGACTGTTAAGATGCTATCATCAAGATGATATTTAAGATTCTGATTTGATGCTATTTCTTCATAGACCTTTAATGGTCGCTGCATAAGAGTCTGACTGCCGGTAAGCTTTATTTCATTTGAGCTTGTCATACAAAGAGGAATCATAAATCTTAAGGTGCTTCCACATTCGCGACAGT
>JAFSBJ010000025.1 GCA_017437345.1 Clostridia bacterium
TCGACTTTGTAAGCCGTTACATTTCCAACTAGCTAATCAGACGCGAGTCCATCCATAAGCGATAAATCTTTGATGATTCTACCATGCGGTAAAATCATATCATGCGGTATTAGCACAACTTTCGCTGTGTTATTCCCCTCTTATGGGCAGGTTACTCACGCGTTACTCACCCGTCCGCCGCTAAGCTTCCCCAATTTCATCCCGAAGAAATCTATCGGTTGGCTCCGCTCGACTTGCATGTGTTAGGCACGCCGCCAGCGTTCGTCCTGAGCCAGGATCAAACTCTCAATAAAAAATTTAAAAGACCGTAGTCTATAAGTTTCTTTTGAAGTTTGTTAGCTCATTAAACACTAACTTAATTTACTAGTTAAAAAGCTTTCGCTTTAAACTCAATTCTCATTTCCGAGAACCTCTCATACTGTTCATTTTTCAAAGATCAAATTTTGTCGGCGTTATTCACGCGACTTGTATATAATATCACAGCAAATATTATTTGTCAACAAAAAAATAACATTTTTTTTAACTTTATCAACATTTACAAAGGCTACATCGAGAATAAGATGGATTCTATGTGAAATTGTACAAAAGCACCACAGATACAAATGATTTATCCACTTTTGCTGAAATAAAATTGCCTTTATATTGCCAGATAGCATCTGCAATTATATATAATGGAAGAATTTTTAAAACAACTATGGAATTTTTCTTTTATATATGGTATTATATCAATATATGTTATAAAAAGGAGAAAAATGTATGAAAAAGAACATTCTCATATTGATGACTATTATATATACTCTCACCTTCTGTTTTACATCTTTTGCTGCCCCTGAAAAAACCAAGCCTGAAAGTTCTTCTTCACAAGCAGACGAAGAAAAGCCTAAAAAAGAATCAGGAAACGACGAGGACTATGTTCCCCATGCTGACTATATGCTTTTATGCGATGTGGAGAGTGGATTTAAAATCTATTCAAAGGGAAGCAAAAAAACTATAAATCCCTATGGTTTTACAAAGATACTTACAGCAATTACTGTTATCGAAAACCAAAAAGATATTAATAAGGAAATAACTGTTCCGAAAAATATACTTAAAGACTATGACTACAATCACGGAAATATCGGACTTCAATCGGGTGAGAAAATAAGCATCAAAAATCTTTTATATGCTCTTATTATGCAGGATGCCGGAGACTGTGCCATTGCTCTTGCACATGTTACCGGAAAATCCTACGATGAGTTTATAAAGCTTATGAACGAAACCGCAAAAAAAGCAGGCGCTATGGATTCTGCATTTTCTGAGCCTGCAGGCTTTCAAGACAGCAAGCAAACCACAAACCTTGAGGATATGGCAAAAATCACATCGTATGCACTTAAAAATGAGATATTTAAGAAAATTGCCAAAACACAAAGATATGAGATTCCTCCCAACAATATACGAGAATATCCAAGAGTTATTTTCAGCAAGAACTATTTTTTAACAAGATTTTATTCAGAAGATTATTTTGACACAAGGGTATCGGGAGTTAAAGGTTATTTTAAAGACAATGAAGATACAGGACTTATTATAAGATATACAAAAGGTAATGATGATCTTCTTGTTCTTACTGCAAAGGCTGACTACATTGACGGAACAAACTATGCTTATGAAGATACGATATATCTTTTGAAAAAAGGAAATGATTATTTTACAAAAGAAAGACTTATTAAAAAGGAAGAATTTGTTTCTGAGCTTGAGCTTAAAAATGCAAAAGGAACTAACAGGGTGCTTATTGTTGCGATGAATGATATTGTGGCAAAATTACCGAAGGATTATAACAAAAAGCTTATTACAAGAGAAACTAAACTAAGAGACAATATTGAAGCTCCCCTTAATAAATTTGAAGAGCTTGGCACAATTCACATATATTATGACGGATTTGAGGTTGGCAAGGCGACACTTGCTTCATATAGCGAAATTGAAAAAAGCTTTGGAAAGGTTATTAAAAACGCTTTTGTAGGTGTTTTAAAAAATCCTGTTTTATGGATAGTTATTGCTATTGCAGCAATGGTAGTTTATTTTAAAAAGAAAAGAAAAAAATAAAAGCTAAGATGTGTTTTTAATATCCACAAAAAAATTGGTGTAAACAAGATGTTTACACCAATTTTTATTTATTATTTTTTAAGATATCTATTGTATGCGTTCTGCTGAATCTTGAGATATTCATCATAACCGGCTTTCTTTAATTCCTTAACAGCTTTATCATAATCTTCTATAGGTTGTTTGCCAAGAATGATATTTGATACAACTGCAGAGAAATTAGCCTTACCATTTGCCTGGATATTAGCAATTTTTGATGCTTCTTCACCTGTGTAGGAAAGAGAAGGAAGAACATGCTTACGAGCAACTTCTATATCTTTATTCCATACCTGGAGTGCTTCTTTCTGAGCAGGGTGGGTGTAGTAGCCCTGATAGTAGTCATCAAGGTCACCGAAACCTACATGGTTTGATGGAAGAGTATAGTGATAGAGACCGCCGGAGATATTCTGCGCTCCGATATCTTTAAAGTCTTTTACAACTTTATCTGTGTAGAGACAGTGATCTTCACCATCTTCGCCTTTAACGATTTCATATGTATCTCCTTCTACACCAAAGTTTTTAAGGATGATACCTTCAGTCGTTGGTGATATAGTCGGGATCAATATAGCCTGCTTCCAGCCATTCGTTCATTTGCTGGAGATATGCTTTATATTCTTTCTGGAAGGGACCGAATTTTACTTTGTCGCCTTCAAGATAGAAATTATGGCTTATTCCCCATGCGTTGTTAAAGGTATCCTTTGCGGCAACTGCACCTTCAAGAGGCGTCCAGAAAGTATAGGAACCTCCGGTTAACTCTTCATCTTTGCCACAGCCTGCAAATGAGCCAATTACCATAGCTACTGCAAGAACAAGAGCAAAAAGTTTTACTGCTTTTTTTATTGATATCATCCTTTCTTACGCCGATTTATCGGCTATTTCAAGTTCATATCATTCTTTATAGAACCATTCATAGTATAATGATACAATAAAACACAGTTTTTTCGACAAGAAAAAGTTATGATTTCAACTACTTATTTACACTTTTAGAACAATACTTTTAAGGCTTTGTGCTTCAAGGGGCAAGCTTTCTATTTTACCATCGTGTATAAATTCAAGAAGCAAGCACTTTTCATCGGAAAATTCACGAAGATATTTTTCCCAGACTAAAGCTCCATCACTAAGGGGCAGATGCTTTGAATCAAGCCACCATGCCACATGGATGTTTATTGTGTGGGGTGAAAGAAGCTTTGCTTCTTTCAGAGCAAGCTCCACATCTCCTTTGATGTTAGTTTGCCAATACATTTTAAAATGCTGTGAATTGACACTTTCTATTAATTCAAGCGAGCTTTCGGCGGTGTCTGTGAAGCTTCCGGGGTGGTTTTCCATGCAGAGAATAACATTACTTTCTTCTGCAAGCTGCGCCGCTTTTTTACATTCGCATATAAGCTCTTTCTTTTCATCATCGCTATACTGATTGGAGCCTTTTGTTCCACACCATAGTCTTAAAACAGAGGCACCAAGAATTTTAGCTGCTTTTATGTAGGCAGGAAGAAGCTCCAGACTATCCTCCATAAGATGAAAATAGGTTCCATAAGAATGGCACTTAATATTATATTTTTCCTGAAGCTCGGCTATTTTATAAAGCCTTTTGTCATCATCAAAGGGAGCGTGGACATCACTCCCCCACTCTATACAGTCAAGGCCGGCATCTGCCACAGCCTTTATTACTTCCTCGGGAGTATGCTTTCTGAAGGATACGGAGCATATTCCCAGATTATATTTTTTCATAGTTATACCTCTCAATCAATAAAGCTGCTCAAGAGCTGCTATAATAGCTCTGCCATATTCTCCATCAGGTGTTTCAGAAGGTTCGCCTTTTAAAAATTTGCAAAATTCTTCCATCTGGAAAAGCATATGGTATTTTGTATCGGAAGATTTTTCGATGTTTTCCCACTTATCATTTATCTGATATTTCAAACCTTCTCCTTCAAACATACGGATTGAGCCGCCTGTAAAGAAATATTCTGTTGTTGCAGGAACATAGCCATAGCCATCAAGAGTGATGGAAGCGCTTTCACCTTCCGGGAAGGACACAATAAACTGAGCGTGACCTTCGATTGTTGCATCATTTTTGAAATTGGCAAGATTGCCTGCAGTTTTAACATTCTGAGGTCCGAGAAGATAGAAGAGCTTATCCATGGCATGAGCGCCATAGTTCATGGATATTCCGCCGCCGGCTTTTTCTTTATCGAGAAACCATTTCGGACGCCATGAGGCAAAATAGTCTATGTTTCTGGTTTCTGTGTACATACAGAATCTTCCAAGCTTTCCTGAATTGGCAAGCTGCTTTATTTTTCGGTTGTGGTCAAAAAATCTCTGAACATGACCTACTGCAAGCTTTTTATTATTGCGTTTTGCAGCTTCAATCATCTCATCACATTCTTTAACTGTGTTTGCCATGGGTTTTTCGATGAAAACATTTACTCCGTTGTCAAGGAAAAACACAGTGCTTTCACAATGGAGAAAATGAGGGAGATTAATGATTACTGCATCAACTTCTACATTTGAGGGAATGTCTTTATAATATGTGAAATAAGGAACATTATATTCCTCAGAAAGTTTTTTAACAACTTCTTCATTGACATCACATAGAGCACAAAGGCATGCATCTTCAACCTGGGATATTGCTTTTATATGTTCGACACCTATGATACCTGTGCCGACGATTGCAATTTTTATTATGACTATCTGTCTCCTTTTATAGTGTAGTGGGTGAACACATCTGCTATGTGGTGAGCTCTTTTATGAAGTTCCTCTTTGGTGTTTAAATCTTTTTTCAATAGCTTGGATATTGTGTGGATATTTGAAAATGCCGAGAAACAAAAAAGATTGAAAGACATAGCTGTTTGCTCAACATCTAAATCCTCACGGATAACACCTTTTTCTATGCCCTTACACAGAATATTTCTTGTGCCGGAAAAGAGATTTGCCCTGACATCGCCAACACACTGCGCGTTATTAAGATTTTCCCAGAGCATAAGACGAACGAAGCTCGGATTACTAAGAAGAAAATCAAAATAGTCCAGAATAATCTTTCTGACTGTGTCTTCCCCTTTGAATTCTTCATACACAAGATTTTTTTCGTATTCTCCCAATCGAGCATACACGCTTTCAAGAATTACGGAATAGAGATTTTCCTTGCTTGAAAAATGGGCATAGATAAGCTGTTTATTGACTCCTGCCCTCTGGGCAATGGAATCTACTCTTGCAGCAGACAAGCCATTGGCTGAAAATTCTTCTTCCGCAGCTTTTAAAATCTTCTTTCTTGTTATTGCACTCTTTTTACTTTGCTCCATAGATTATACTCTCTTTTTCCATTCATCAATATGTTCATTTATGAATGCATCGTCTGTGAGATAAGGATAGGACTGCATTATGCGGTCAATTTCTTCGCTCTGGCCCTGAGAGAGAACTTCATCAGGATTAAGACAGAGAATATTCTCCATAAGTCCCTGACGACGAAGAACCTCGTGAACACCGGGAATACATCCGGCAAATCCGTTTTTGGCATCAAAGAACACGCCATTTGCATCGGTTACCTGAGCTGCTAAGCTTAAAAATTCGGGAGAAATTGCATCTTTTTCACGCTCTGCTTTTATTTTGCCAAACATTTCAACGACATTCTGTGTCCACATTGTCCAATGACCTAAAAGACCACCGTCGAAGCATTTGGTGTAGGTTTTTCCATTTTCATTGAATTTGAATTTGGTGAGAAGGTCTATAACGATGCTATCGTCATTGCCTGTGTAGAGAGTTATTTCTTCGCTTCTTTCAGATGTGGCAGCTGCACGGACAACATCTAAGGTTGTGTAGCGATTAAAAGATGCGCATTTTATGGCAACAACATTTTCCACTGCGCAAAGACGCTGCCAATAATTATAGGAAAATACTCTGCCGCCAACTGCTGTCTGGAGATAGAAGCCTATAGTGGGCATAATTTTTGCAACAGCCTCAGTTCTTTCTATCATATAGTCTTCAGACTTATCATTTAAACCACCGGGGCTTAAAAGAACTGCATCGTAGCCATATTTTTTTGCAAGCTCTGCTTCTTTTACCGCTTGCTCTATGGGACCACAAACACCTGCTACCTTAACTACTACTTTATTATTTGCTTTTTCATATTTGTCAATTTCTTCGCTTACTAATTTAAGAACTGGTTCAAAAAGATTAACTTCGGGATCGCGGATTTCAAACTGAGTGGTGTGAACTGCTGTTGCAATTCCGCCAACATTTGAATCAAGATAATAGTTCATTAAAAGTTTTAAGCCTTTTTCGTTTAGCTTACGATCTTCTGTGAGGGCAAGAGGGGTTGCAGGGATAACTGTGCCTTCCTTTAATATTTTAAGAGCTGTTTCGTGTCTGGTCATTTTTCTATTCCTTTCCTATTTTTTAATAGCTGCCTTTTCTTTCTTCAAAGTGGGTGGGTTTGCCAAGAGTTCTGCCACCATCAAGGAGCCACTCGGCCTGCCAACGGATAAGAGTTTTGGCGCTTACTTCAGGATAGCCAAAGGTTTCCATTGCAAGAGATGCATCGTTGAGATATGCATCCTGACCACATTCGTTTTCAAAAATTGGTTCTTTACCAAGATACTGACCTAATTCAATTGCGGCTTTTTTGATTGATACTGTTTCGGGGCCTGTTACATTCATGATGCATGCAGGTGAGGATGCGTGAAGAAGGCCACGGATTGCAATTTCGTTGGCACTACCCTGCCAGATAAAATTGAAACATGGAGTTGAAAGGCTGATGGGCTGTTCTTTCATGATTTTGTCAGCAACATCAAAGAGCACACCATAGCGAAGGTCAACAGCAAAGTTGAGACGATATGTAAATACTTTTGTGCCGAAGGTATTGGATGCGTATTCAAAAGCTCGTTCTCTGGCAAGACAGCTCATTGCATATTCGCCATTGGGAATGGGTTTGTCTTTTTCTGTGCATCCGCCTTCTGAAAGAGGAACGATTGGATAAATATTGCCTGATGAAAAAACAACGATATTTGAATTTTTGAACTTATCTGCAACAAATGCAGGCAAAGTTGAATTCATTGCCCAGGTCTGCCATTCATTGCCATCTGTGCCAAATTTTCTTCCAGCCATATAGATTACATTTTTGACATCGGGAAGTGAATAGAGTTTTTCTTTATCTAAAAGATCTATTGCGATTACTTCGATATCATTTTCTTTCATAAGCTCGGTTGCAATCTTATCGCTTCCGCGGGATACTGCATAAACCTTCTTTTCGATGCCTGCTTCTTTTATTGCATTTTTAGCAAGCACGCAAAGGGTTGGTCCCATTTTGCCACCGGCACCGAGAACCATGATATCACCCTCGATTTTCTTCATATCTTCAACGAGTGCTGAAGATGGTTTGGTTAAAAGGCTATTTAGCTTTTCTTCTGTCCACATTTTGAATTCCTCCATAAGATTATTTTTAAAACCAACTGCTTGGTTACTTTTTACAAAAACATTGTATCATTTTTTGCATTATATGTCAACAGGAATTTTATATAGTAAAGGAAAAAATTTACCATATTTACAATAATTGTGGGTTGATATACAAAGGGTATATACGATAAGATATACCTGCAGTTAAATTCAAAGGAGGAAAAGTAATTGAAAAGGTTACAAAAAATAACAGCAGCTATGCTTTGCTTTATGATGTTTCTTTCCTTGACAGCTAATATTGGATTTGCATCTGTCAGCGCAGATGTGAGAGACACAAAATATGAAAGACAGGCCCAGGTTTTAGGCGGGCTTGGAATTATGGTCGGTGATGCCGGAACAGGTGCTTTCAGACCAGATGATCCGATAAAAAGATCGGAAGCTACAAAAATAGGGATTGCTCTTATGGGACTTTTTGCGTCAGCACAAAGCCCGCAGAAGAGTGTGTTTCCCGATGTGGCAGATGATTATTGGGCAAAAGGTTTTATAAATACTGCAAATGCTCATGGTTTGGTTATTGGTGATGACACAGGATATTTCAGACCTGAAGATGAAATAAAATTCAGCGAGGTTGCAACAATTCTTATAAGAGCGCTTGGTTATGAGGTTCAGGCAAAATCAAAGGGCGGATACCCTGCAGGATATATTTCTGTGGCGTCATCTATTGGCCTTTCAAAAGGTGTTGTGTCATCAGCAGACAGCCTTTTATCAAGAGGCGATGTGGCAATTATGGCTTACAATGCTCTCAGAATAAACCTCATGGAGCAGACAGGCTTTGGCTCTAATGTTAAATATGAAATTACCAACAAAACCCTTTTAAAGGACAAGCTTGATGTGGATTTAATTCAGGGCAA
The DNA here is from genome assembly GCA_017437345.1 of Clostridia bacterium. The sequence goes on from JAFSBJ010000025.1 coordinate 8,412, forward strand.
GGTGCAGGCTGTGGGTTCATCTGTTCTTGACGGAAAAGCACCGCTTTCTAAAAACGAAATAAGAATCGGTGACAAAAACTATGATGCCGGAAAAACTGACACAAGAACAATTCTTGGCGTTAATGCTGATGCATATTACAACAGCAAAACCAAAAAGATGGTTGCAATTGTGCCGACAGAAAATGCAAATAGCGTTGTTAATGTGGATGCTGAAAACATTGAAAAAATTGAAAACACACTTTCTTCAAAAGCTTTATACTATTGGAAGAATCCCGAAACAAGCAGCAAGTCCACAAAGCTTTCTCTTGAAAACGATGCGGTTATCGTTTACAACGGGAAAATTGCAGGAAATGACAAATTTGATATGATAGATATGGGGTATATATCTCTTCTTGATAATAATTCAAATGGAAAATATGACATAGTTTTTGTTAACGAAACTGTGAACTATGTTGTGGATGAGGTTTTTGATTCGGCAAACAAGATTTCCGACAAATATGGAACCCCCACCCTCAAGCTTGATTTTGAAGATGAAGCAAAAACTATTATTCTGGAAATGGGCGGAGAGTATATTGATATTTCTGAGCTTACCGAATGGGATGTTATTTCATTTACAATAAGTGAGGATTCTGATATTGTTTATGGTAATGTTATAAGAAACCCAATTGAAGGAAAGGTTACAGAGCTTGGCGGAGAGTATGTGTATGTGGGTGACGAGAAATACAAGGTTGCCAAAAACTACACATCCCACTTCACTATTGGTGACGAGGGAATATTCTACCTTGATTCACAGGGAAAAATTGCAGGCTTTAACGGAGAGCTGCAAAAAGGTCAGAGCTATGCTTATCTTGAAGATATGGCAATAGGCTCAGGGCTTGGAAAAACTTTAAAATTTGAGATTTACAATTCCAAAGGTGAATTTGAAACCTTGGAGGCTGCAGAAAGAATAAGCGTCAACTCAGCTAAAAATCTTACCCACGAAGCTGCGACGAGCGCTATTGGTGGTAAGGGGCAGCTTATAACATTTGAAAAAGACTCAAATGGAAAAATCAAAAAAATTGTTACCGGAAAAGCTTCTTCTGATATAAATGAAAATGAATTTACTCTTAATATGGATGAAAGTGATGTTATATACAGAGCATCATCATCCAAGCTCACAGGAAGTGATATGAGCGTGAGCATTACAGAGGACACAATCATCTTTGATATTCCTCAGGGAAAATCAAAGGATGAATATGCTGTGAGAAAAAAGGACATTTTTACAGATGGCGGGCTTTATGATGTTAAGGTTTTTGATGTTGATGAAAGCTTCAAAGCAGGAGCTGTTATTGTGACAAATATGAAGGCAAAAGCAGACGAGTCTTCGGCAATTGCAGTTGTTGAAAAGGTTAATATTTCAAACAATTCAAACGGTGAAACTGTTCACAGACTTTATGCATATACCGGCGGAAAGCTTGTCAGCTTAAATTCAGAAAATGAAACCACTCTCAAAAAAGAAGGCGGCTCACTTGTTGGTGAAGGAGACATCATTCAGTATAGAACAAACAGCAAGGGAGAAATAGATGCTATTACCTTACTTTTTGACAATTCTAAGGAACAAACAGAAAAGAAGGTTAATCACAGCGACGATCTGACAACTATTTATGGCAGAGTTATTAAGAAATTCTCTGACTCTATAAATGTTCAGATTGGGTCAGCTAAGGCAGAAAACTTTGTTTTTGAAGGTGCTGAGGTTTATGTGTATGACAAATCCCTTGGCAAAAACAAAATCAAGGCAGGAGCTGCTTCTGACATTGACAGATATGATAATGACGGAGGCAAAATCTTTATGAGAATTTATAAGGATGAGGTAAAAGAAATTGTTATTATAAAATAACAGATATAAAAAAGTGTTTTCAACACTTCAACCCCCTAGCCCCCATTCTTGGGGGCAAAAAGGTACACTTTTTTGAAATAAGCAAAATTGCGCACGCTTTGCGCGCAATTTCCTATATTATAAAATATGAGGAAAACTCTTTTGGGTTTTCCTCATATTTTCATTTTCTGTTCATATAAATGAAATGGTGATGCCTGTGGGGCAAAACAAAATATATAATGTGATTACTATATTATTTTTTTGCTTTGTTATTTTCGTTCATTCTGCAGGAGATATGTGGAATAAGGTTGATAGCAAAAATGAGAATACGAAGCTTACAATACTTATGTATCACGGGTTTACAGATGGAGGAAAAGAATCGGACTATGTTCTTGATATTAAAAGTTTTGAAGAAGATATAATCTATCTTAAAAAGCATGGGTTTTCTTTTGTGGATACAAAAGATATTATAGACTATGTTTACAAAGGAAAAAAGCTACCTCAAAAGCCTGTAATCATGAGCTTTGATGACGGGTATCTCAACAACTACATTTATGCATTCCCTGTTATAAAAAAGCACGGAATAAAGGTCGTTATATCCCCTATTGCATATTATGTGGAATACTACAGTATAAACCAGGACAGAAACCCCAACTATTCCCACCTAACCGACAAAGAGATAAGAGAAATGCATGCAAGCGGACTTATTGATTTTCAAAACCACTCATACAATATGCATTCTTTGAAAAAAAGGAAAGGAAGTCTTAAGCTTGATGAAGAAAATTCAGAAGATTACATAAGAGAATTCTATTATGATCTTAAGGCTGCAGAAAATGTTATTGAGGATATTACAGGCGAAAAGCCTATTGCATATGCTTATCCTTTCGGAAGCATCAGCAGGGAAAGTATTGCCATACTTAAATGCTGTGGCTACAAAATGAGCTTCGGCTGCGAGGAAGGTTTTAACTACCTGACCCCGGCAGATACGGAAAGTCTTTTAAATCTTAAAAGGTTTAACCGGACTCCCCAAAGAAAAGCGGAGCAAATTTTGGCTGCCTATTGATAATCAGAACAAATTATGATAAAATGAAGTATCACAGAAAGAAAAGGAAGATTAAATTATGGACAGTTTTATGGAATATATGATAGCTGAAAAACAGACAGCAAAAACAGTTTTTAAGAAGATTGGAATTTATTTTGCAGCGCTTATTATTACTTTTATTTCATTTATTGTTATGATGATGTTTCCATCGGCACTTATAGGGATGATGCCTATGGTTATTGTGCTGATTTTTTACATTGCATACAGAATAAACACATCCTTTGATGTGGAATATGAATATATTCTCACAAACGGTGAGCTTGATGTTGACAAAATAACAAACAAAAAAAGAAGAAAAAGACTTATGACAATACATTGCAAGTCTTTTACTGCTTTTGCAAAAGTTGGCGATGAAGAGTTTTTATCAGAAGAAAATGGAGAATTTGCAAGAGTGATAGATGCCAGCGCAAAATCTTCATCAATTGAAGATTATTATGCTGTTTTCTATAAAAACGGTCAGAAGATAAAGCTTATTTTTAATCCTACTCAAAAGATGATTGACAGCTTCAGAATGTACGCTCCCAGAGTTGTGAAATAACATAAAGGAACACACA
>JAFSBJ010000001.1 GCA_017437345.1 Clostridia bacterium
ATTCGGAAGCATAGTTGTTTTTAATAACCTTGTCTTCCACAACGCCCATGCCTGTTTCTTCAACTGTCATTTTTGCAAGAGGGATTCTTGCTTTTGTTGCAGCGGATGCCGCGGCCAAAAAGATTTTGTCAACCTGCTCCTGAGTAAAGGTTGCAAAAATCTTCTGAGTCTTTTTTATGCGGACTATGGCTTCTTCAAGCTTTTCAACGCTGTCTATGATGCCACATGCTTTTTTAACCATTTTCTTTTCCTCCCGGATATTAAATCTGTTTTATTATATTCACAAATCGAGATTTCGTTAAAATTTTAACATTGTTTTAAGCTTTTGTGAATTCTCAAAATGTTAAAAGGACTTATCAAAATTGATAAGTCCTTTTAGACAAACGAAAATGGACGCAGACGAGGAATCGCGAAGCAGGCAGTACGATGGTACGGCAAGAGAAAATGACGAAGTAAGCAAAGCGCCTGTAATTCTAGTTTTTGGCATACCTGCCAAAAACAACATATATAAAAGCCTACCATCAAAACTTACTTTATTTCTGATGATAGGCTTTGTTTATTATTTGCGCTTTGCGATGCGTTCTTTTTCGGAAGTCTGATTTATATAAATATTTTTTCTTTTGACTGTTTTAGCTCTGCTATAAATCGTTTGTCAAGCTCTGTCAGCTTGTAGCCCGATTTATATATAAGAAGGTCTTTATATATTTTCTTATTCTCAATGCATTTTTTCTGCACAAGACCATATCTTTCCAGCATGCTTTCGGGAGTTGGCGAAACCCACATAAATGTTTGGGGATTTTTTGCCAGAAGCTCAAACTGACTCGCCCTTTCAAAAATAAAAATTCTCCGGCTGATGTTGTCGGGAAGCTCTTCCTTCACAACCTTTGACACAGGCATCGAAGGAACATACGGGTCGGCATGGGCAATTTCAATGTAGCCTGTAAGGTCATCAAAGGTGATGCTGTCTCTTTTTGAAAGAGGGTTATCCCTGCCCATCATAAGAAGATATGAAAATTCTGTCACAAGCTCCCACTCAAGCCCCTTTTCTTCAAGCATGGCTTTAAAATATTTGTCGTAGTTTTCAGCATATCTTATGATGCCAAGCTTATAGTCGTGATTTTTCATATTACTTATTGTGCGCTGAGAGTTTGTCTCTTTGTAAAATATTTCGGCAGGCTCTTTTGAAAGAGATTTTGAAAATTCTGAAAATGCATCGGAAATATAGCAGGCGCGGGGAACCGATATGGAAAACTTTTGCTTATTGGGTAAGCCCTCTTTATAGAATTTTTCGACCTGGTCTATCTGATTTAGTATTCCTCTTGCATAGCCTATAAATTCTTCCCCATCGGGAGTTAAGCTCATTCCCTTTGCGGTTCTTTCAAAAATTGTTATGCCAATATCTGATTCCAGCTCCTTTATGGAGCGGCTTATATTGGGAACTGCAATAAGAAGCACCTCTGAAGCTTTGCTAAGAGAGCCAAGCCTTGCAACCTCAAGGGCATATTTCATATGGAGTATGTTCATAAAATCACCTTGACCTCATTTTTTATTTTTAGTTCCGTCATATCTGCATAGCAGTCAACACAGCAGATATTAACTCCCTTTTTTTCTGCTTCCTTTAAAGCAAGAGCAAATTCGGGGTGAGTGTTTTTGTTGGGGGTAAAGTATCTAACGCCCTCCATCTGTACCACGAAAAAGATATAGGCTTCATATCCGTCATCTATAGCGCTGCAAAGCTCATTAATATGCTTTACTCCCCGCTCTGTTGGTGCATCGGGAAACAAAACAACGCCATCATCCTCAAGGGTAACACCCTTGATTTCAGCAAAAATCTTTTTCCCCTCTGCTTCTATATAAAAATCAAAGCGGGAGTTTTTGTATCTGGCTTCAGGCTTTATATAGCTTATATTTTTAAAATATTTTCCTGCCCACTCGGCAAAAACCTTATTTGGTGCCTGACTGTCCATATTAATAAGCCTTTCACCCTTATAAACGGATATAAGGTCATATTTTGTTTCTCTTTCGGGGTTTGAGCTTTCCTGCACCAAAACCCTTACCCCCGGAATGAGAAGCTCTTTGCATCTGCCGGTGTTTTTAACATGGCATATTTCTTCTTTTCCATCTATTTTAATATGTGCAATAAACCTATTGGGGCGGGATAGAAATATCCCTCTTTTTATATTATTATATGTCATTTTATTCCCACTTTTATGATTTTTTATATATTATAATTCCTTTTTTATAAACTGTCAATTAAAGAGAAAAGTGTTTAAACATTATCATCTTAATAGTTAAAGAGGGCTACACTCATTTTTATAAGGCTATATGTAATATGCAAAAAGGTATAGTAAACCAAATGACATAAAAGGACAATTCTATTACACAAAAAATTTCTAAATAATTTTCAAACAATGTTACTCTAAGTCTGTAGATACATAGTATTCATTGTGTTAAAATTATATTAAGAATGGGAGGCTGTTGATATGGATATTATTAGAGTTTTTTCATCCAATGTAAAAAAGCATAGGTTAAAATTAGGTCTTTCACAAGAACAATTTGCCGAGAAATGTGGGCTACATAGGACTTATATCAGTAGTGTTGAACGATTCCAAAGAAATGTTTCACTTGAGAATGTCCAAAAAATCGCAGATGCTCTTGGTGTAGAGGCATATAAATTATTTACGGAGATTAAAGCTGAATAAATCAAGTATCAATATTCAAAAGGGTAAATGTTTAATTAAAGAGGTGTGTTATGGAACATAGAGATAGAGCAGGTGGCTGGAAACATGCCAAACTTTCGGGTCACTCAAATGAATCACTTGTAAAAAATATGTTGGATACTGATAAAGTGTATCTGAACTCTTTACTCAACAGAATGGGCTATGGCAACGAAGTTGTCGTGGAAATATCCATCGGTGGTCTACACGAAACTAATGTTCCAAGTGTTATTGGAAATAAAACCAAATCTAAGACTGACCTTAAAATCAAGTGCGAAAGTGGCAGAGAAATCAATATTTCTATAAAGAAGAGTTTGGGCGGACAGGTGTATTTTGTTCGTGCCGGCTTGTTTATTGAAGCATTTGAAAAGCAGTTTGGCAAGAAAATACCAAATGATGTAGTAAGAGCAATTGAACTGTTTTGGGCAGCTGCCGATGACGCCATTGAAATAATAGAAAAATATGCAGATAATAACGATAAACAATCGTATACTCTGCAAATGCGACACAGGAGTTTAAATGCCACTAC
>JAFSBJ010000026.1 GCA_017437345.1 Clostridia bacterium
AATAATATTAATTATTCCTTCATTCCATTCAGTCATATAACAGCCGAGGAAAGGAAGGAATATAAAGAAAAAATAAAGATAAATGTCTGCTATGATGCTTTAATCAGCGACAGACCAAAGGAGAAAGTTGACGAAATAATAGATACTATGGTGGACGCTCTTTCCATATCAAGGGAATATGTGGAAATAGGAAATATTACTGTTCCTTCTAGGGAGCTTAAAGAAAGAATACTTTCTATGAATCAGACTCACATAGAATATATCTGCGACGGACTTGAAAAAAATACAACCGGTATTAAAAATATGTCTGCCTATCTTCTTGCCTGCATCTATAGAGCCACCTCTCATATAAACCTTCACTATATGTCCATGGTAAATCACGATATGAAGTATGGGAATTAATTTCAAAAAAAGCTTTTCATTTAGGAAAAATGTAGTATAATATATTCTGTATAGTTATATTTAGTCAAACAGAGGAAAATAGTATGAATCAGATAGAAATTCTTTCTCCGGCAGGAAGCTTTGAAGCCCTTAAAGCCGCAATTGAAAGCGGTGCCGACGCTGTGTATTTTGGCGGCAGAGCCTTCAGCGCCAGAAAAAATGCAGTAAATCTTTCAAATGAAGAAATAACCGAGGCGGTGGCCTTTGCCCATCTTAGGGGAGCAAAGCTTTATGCCGCGGTCAATACCCTTATGTTTGATAATGAGCTTTCCGATGCATTTGAATTTATAAAATTTTGCTATGAAGCAGGCGTTGATGCTCTTATTGTTCAGGATTTAGGTCTTGTAAATATTTTAAGACGATATTTCCCTGATTTTCCAATCCACGCAAGCACCCAGATGACAATCCACAATCTCTCAGGTGCTATAGCAGCCAAAAAAATGGGCTTTAAAAGAGTTGTCCTTTCGAGAGAGCTTTCACTAAATGATATTTCCCATATTGCTGCAAATTGCGATATTGAGCTTGAGGTTTTTGTCCATGGAGCTTTGTGTATGAGTTATTCCGGGCAATGTCTTATGTCGAGCTTTTTAGGTGGCAGAAGCGGCAACCGCGGCTCCTGTGCTCAGCCCTGCCGCTTAAACTATACTCTCTTTAATTCATCCGGAGAAAGGATGTCCGATGAAAATAAATATCTTTTAAGTCTTAAGGACTTATGCCTTATCGACCATATTTCCGATTTAAAAAAGGCGGGGGTTACCTCACTGAAAATTGAGGGCAGAATGAAAAGTGCCGCCTATGTAAGCGCTGTAAGCGGAATATACAATAAATACCGAGGCGGCGGGAAGGTCAGTCAGGACGATAAACTCCTTCTGGAAAATATCTTCAGCCGCGGTGGATTTACCCAGGGCTATTTTAAGGAAAAAACAGGCAGAGAGATGCTTAGCTTTGATAAAAATCACGATGATATTTTTGCCTCTGCCACAGAAGATGTTTTAACCAAATCAAAATCTCTTGCAAATATAGACCATAAAAATAAAATAGATGCCATTTTCAAAATGAAAAATGGCGAACCGGTCTTTTTTGAAGCAAAATACCTTGGCAAAATCTATAGTGCCAAAGGAGAAATAAATGCCGAACCTGCCACAAATGCCGCAGTAGATAGCGAAAGAATAAAAGCTCAGCTGGAAAAATTGGGTTCCACAACCCTTGAGTTTTCATCTCTTGAGCTTGATGTGGAGGAAGGGCTTTATATTCCAATAAAAGAAATCAATCTTGTTCGCAGGCTTGTTTGTGAAAAAATAGAAAAAGCCATATCCGGCTCAGGCAGAAAATATGAGGGTGAAGCTTTTAAGCTTCCGCCAAAACCTCAGGCAAAGCAAAGCCCTTTGCAATATTCAGCCTCTGTTTTAAATGAAGCTCAGGCAGATATATGCTATGAGCTTGGATTTGACATAATCTATATCCCTTATCATATCTATCTTAAAAATAAACAAAAATTTGATTCTGAGCCGGAAATATTCTGCGTTAAGCTTCCGCCCGTGAATCACGACAGCAAAGAAATTGACTACTCGGCCATAAATGTCAATTCTGTTTGCATAACAAATTTAGCTCAGCTTGAAAAAACAGGCGACCGTTTTAAAAAATATGCCGACTATCGTCTCAACATCTGCAATTCCTTTTCTTTAAAGCAGGCGTCAAAGCTTGGCATCTCAAGGGCTTGTGTTTCTCCTGAAATGACTCTTTCCTCTATCGGAACACTTCGGACAAGCCTTCCTATGGAAATCCTTGTTTATGGAAAAGTATCTCTTATGACTGTTAAAAACTGTCTTGTAAAATCATCTCTTGGAAAATGCGGATGCAAGGAAGGGGAAATCTATTACCTTCGCGACAGAAAAAACATCTGTTTTCCTGTGGAGTGTGTAAAGGGTGAGTGCATTAATATTATCTACAACAGCGCCCCAATCTATATGGCAGACAGAATGAAAGAAATAAAAAGGCTGCAGCCTTCTTTCTATCGCTTTGATTTCACCGATGAAGCCCCGCAGGAAATAGCAGCCATAATGAAGCAATATGAAAAAGGCGAAAAATCGCCAAATTTCTTTACCCGCGGTCATTTCTACAACGGGGTTAACTGAAAATATATGTTAGCCGATTATCAAAGAACAACCAGCTATGATTTTTATAAGAGGGATAAATATGATTGACTGCGAAAATGTTTTTAAAAGAATAGATGATATGTTTCAGGAATACATAAAGATTCCGGAAGAATTCTGTCTTGTTGAAAGTCCAACTGACAATAAGGAAGGCGTGGATGCTGCGAGCAATTATATTGTAAAAAAGCTGAGTTCTTTGGTTGGAGGCTAGAAAGAAAAAAGCAAAAGAAGGAACTTTGATGCTTGATGAATAACAATTTTAGAATTCAATAAAATAGTTTGCCGATTTTGATATTTACATATACTATCGGATGCGAGAAAATCCAGTATTTTCGCGGGTTCTAGGGAGTAGCGTTAAAATAAAAATTTTAAAAAGGAGAAATAAAAATGAGTAATGTAGAGATTAATATTAAATTTTTGGAGAATAATAAAGAAAAGAAGATGCCCTTTTATGCCACATCAGGTTCCGCAGGAATGGATTTAACTGCATGCCTTGACGAAAGCATCACCTTAAAACCATTAGAAAGAGCATTAATCCCAACAGGCATTGCAATTTCTCTGCCAAGCGAAAAATATGGTGCATTTCTTTTTGCCCGTTCAGGCTTAGCATCAAAGCATGGCATCACTCTTGCCAATTGCGTTGGTGTTGTAGATAGCGACTACACAGGTGAAATAAAGGTTGCTCTTGTGAATTTAAGTAATAATGACTACACAATAGAAAATGGCGAAAGAATAGCTCAGATGGTTATCATGGAGGTTGCAAAGGCAAATTTCACAGTAGCCGAGGAGCTTGAAAAAACCGAGCGCGGAAGCGGCGGATTTGGTTCAACAGGAAAAAACTAATTGTGTAAAGGATAAAAAAATGAAATTTATTTTAGCTTCAAAATCACCACGACGCAAAGAGCTTCTTGGCAATTTAGGTCTTAAGTTTGAAATAATGGAAAGCTCAGCTGATGAAAGCGTCATTTCAAAAGATATTCCTCCTGAGATTTATGTTCAGGAGCTGGCAATGATAAAATCAACCTCTGTTGCAGCTTGTGCAGAAAAAAACAGCCTTGTTATCGGAGCCGACACAGTTGTTGTGGCAGATGGAAAAATAATAGGCAAGCCAAAGAATTTTGATGAAGCCTTTTCTATGCTTTCATCATTTTCAAATTCTTCCCATAAGGTTTATTCCGGCATATCTGTCACCGATTCTTCAAGCGGGCGTACTGTGGCGGATTGGTGTGAAACAGAGGTTTTCTTTAATGAAATGACTCCCTGTGAAATAGAAAATTATATAAATACATACAAACCCTACGACAAAGCCGGAGCTTATGGCATTCAGGAATATGCATCAGTTTTTATTGAAAAAATAAACGGTGATTTCTTTAATGTTGTTGGTTTGCCGCTTTCAAAGCTCTATGGTCTTTTGAAGAAGGAGTTTGATGTAGTTTTATAATTTGAAAGGGGAAAACCTTGATGTCCGCAAGGGATATGGGAATCGACCTCGGAACCGCCAACACTCTTGTCTACTTAAAATCAAAAGGCATAGTTTTAAATGAACCCAGCGTTGTTGCCATAGGTGACGACGGAAAAATTCTTGCTGTTGGAAACGAAGCAAAGCAGATGCTTGGCAGAACTCACTCCGGCATAAGAGCTATCCGCCCTTTAAAGGATGGCGTCATTGCAGATTTTGAAGCCGCAGGGGCAATGCTTGGCTATTTTATTACCAAAGCCCTCGGAAAAAAACGCGGCATAAAGCCACGGGCAGTTATATGCGTACCCAGCGATATTTCTGAGGTTGAGCAGAAGGCTGTTATGGAAGCTGCCCTAAGGGCAGGGGTGAGAAGCGTGTGCATTATGAAAGAGCCAATGGCAGCTGCCATAGGTGCCGGTCTTGATGTTATGTCTTGCGAGGGCTCAATGGTTGTGGATATAGGCGGAGGAACAAGCGAGGTCGCTGTTATATCCTTAGGCGGCATAGTTTCCCACAAAACCATACGCACAGCAGGCGATAGTCATAATGAAGCCATAAGCTCATTTATAAG
>JAFSBJ010000027.1 GCA_017437345.1 Clostridia bacterium
AAATATCTGAGCATCTCTACAGAGAAACAAAGCGTAAACCTATGATATTACCCGTCATTATGGAAGTATGATTTTTCGGAAATGTAAAAATGCTCCGGAACACAAATGGCACGGATTAATAATAACCTAAGAAATGATGCAAAAATTTATAAAGTATCAAAAATGTAAGAACCCTTTCTTTTTTGAAAGGGTTCTTTTTATGTGCCATTTGTTATTGCCAAACTTCACCCTCGCAGTACTTAGTACAGCTTCGGGTAACCCTTCGGTTCAGTTTGACAATTCCAAAACATTTTTCCTATTTCCGCGGAATGTAAAAATGCTCCGGAACACAAATGGCACGGATTAATAATAACCTGACAAATGATGTAAAAATTATAAAGTATCGAAATAAAAAACGCATTTGACCATTAGAAATCAAATGCGTTTTTTTCTAATCATTATTAAATTTTATCTCATTTTTTCTTATTGCAACGCTTTCCACAAGCCCTATAGCCATCATATTTGATAAAATCGACGAACCACCGTAGCTGAAAAATGGGAGAGGAATTCCTGTAACCGGCATAATTCCAACACACATTCCAATGTTTTCGAAAATATGTGCCATAAACATACAGGCAACCCCTATGCAGATATATGAACCAAATTTACTTGTGGCGTTTTTCGCAACATATATACACCTTGCCACAAGCCCAAAAAGCATAAGTGCCACAAGAACACTTCCTATAATCCCGAATTCTTCGCCGATAACTGAATATATAAAGTCTGTATGCTTAACAGGAAGGTAGCCGAGCTGAGTCTGAGTTCCCTGACCAAATCCTTTTCCCGTTATTCCTCCGGATCCAATGGCAATTTTGGATTGCATCACATGGTATCCTGTGCCAAGAGGATCAGATTCCGGGTCTAAAAGAACCCTGATTCTGTTTTTCTGATATTCCCGGAGAAAGAAATTCCATGCAAGCGGCACCGATGCACCAACAATAACAAAAGCCGACACGATATATTTATATGATATTCCGGCTGCAAACAAAATCCCTGCAATAATAACAATAAATACCATAGCTGTTCCAAAGTCGGGCTGAAGCATAATAAGCGCGAGGATAAAAATCGCATGGCATAATAGCTTCAAAACATTTTTCGGCTTGTTTATTTCTTCGCTGTAGCTTTCACATAGCTTTGAAAAGGTTATTATAAATCCGATTTTAACTATTTCCGATGGCTGAATTCCAATTGGTCCGAATCTTATCCAGCTTTTGCTTCCTGTTGTTTCTCTTCCTGTTCCAACTATCAAAACAGACACAAGAAATAAGATACAGATAATATAGATAAACTTTGTATATCGTGAAAAGCTTTCAAAATTAAAACAAGCTATAACAGCCGCAAGTCCTATACCTATAACAGCTGCCACACTCTGAATCAAAACAAATTTCAAACCGCCGTCGTAGGTTTTAACAGCACTCGATATTGCCACACATCCAAAAATTGTGCAGGCAATAGCAAGAAAAACCAGAACATAATCTATATTTTTTATCTTTGTCTTTGTAATTTTTTCCATAATAAATTCACCTGAGATTTATTATATCAAATTTTTAAAAAAATACAATCCTTATTTGCATTTTTGTCTTGCATTTAGCCACGATATATATTAAAATATATAATATGTTGTATTGGGAGAGTAAAAGTGTTTGGATTTGTAAATGTATTTAAAAACGAACTTAAAATAAAAGACTATAATCTATTCAGAAGCTATTATTGCGGTCTTTGTAAAGCTCTTGGAAAAAGATATAATCAGCTTGTAAGACTCGGCCTTAGCTATGATATGACCTTTCTTGCTATTCTTTCCGATTCTCTTTGTGAGGATATGCCTGTTATAAAAAAAGACGGATGCATAAAGCATCTGGGCACCCATATGATATGCAGTAATAATAAAGCTATCGACTATGCCTCTGATATGAGTATTCTTCTTTATTATTATAAGCTCTGTGATGATATACAAGACGATAAGTCACTTAAAGCTTTTCTTCTGAGAATACCATACATAAAAGCAGTAAAAAAGGTGGCAAAAAAATATCCTGAAATATCTTTATGTGTTAAAGATAATTTAAAGGAATTATCCCGCCTTGAAAAACAAAAATGCCCATCAATTGATATGGCAGCTCATCCATTTGCCAAGCTCACATCCGGAATTTTTAAAGGCTTTAATCCATCACTCGAAAAGCTTGGCTACAATATAGGTCGTTTAATCTATATTGCTGATGCTTATAAAGACCTTGAAGCAGACAGAAAAAAAGGAAGCTATAATCCGTTTTTGTTATCTGATAGCAGCTATACGGGTGATATAGATTTTAAAGACAGAGCACGCGGCAGCTTTAATATGAACTTAAATGCTGTAGCATCTGAATATAATAAACTTAATATTAAAAAGAATAAAGATATTTTAGATAATATTATTTATCTTGGTATAAGATACATGACAGAACAACTTTTTTGTGATAACGGAGGAAAACAATGACAGATCCATATAAAATTTTAGGCATTTCAAAAAATGCCACCGAAGACGAAATCAACACAGCCTACAGAAATCTTGTAAAGAAATATCATCCTGATAAATATGTTGGCAATCCTCTTGCGGATTTAGCTGCAGAAAAAATCCGGGAAATAAATGAAGCCTACGACATTGTGATGAATAATTGCAAAAATGGTTCTTCATCATCCGGCGGGGGACAGTATTCTCAATCGTCAGATAATAATAGCAATAACGATTTTGACAGCAATGAAATCAGACGACTCATAAACGAAGGCAATTTTGCCAGAGCTCAGCACCTTTTGAATTCTGCAAGAATAAGAAATGCAGAATGGCATTTCTTAATGGGAATGCTTTTAAAGAATAAGGGCTGGTATGATATGGCTTATCAGCACCTTAACCGTGCCTGCGATCTTGACCCTTCCAACACAGAATATCGCACAGCCCGTGACGGTCTTGATTATTCAGGCTTTAGCTATCGTCAGATGGGACCTGATGGCGGTCAGGCAGATTGCTGCAATCTTTGTCAGGGGCTTATATGTGCTGATTGCTGTTGTGAAATGTGTGGTGCAAATCTTATACCTTGCATCGGTTGCAGATAGTGTTTTCTGAAAATCAATTAAGAAAAACTATTGAAAGGTCGTGTTATAATGAAAACAAACAAACTTGCCGGCGGAGGTATAACTGCAGCACTATGCACCCTTATGATTCTTCTTGCATCTGTTGTGCCAAATATAAAGCTTAGTCTTTTATTTGCGTCATCAATTGTTATGGCAATATGTCTTTTGAGATACAGAATTTCAACCTACCTCATATCTTTTTTTGCAGTATCACTTTTATCTCTTTTTATTGCACCAAATAAATTTATGCCCCTTGTCTTTTTTGCATTTTTCGGCAATTACCCCCTGGTCAAACTCTATATAGAAAAAATAAAGAATATTTATCTTGAATATTTTGTTAAGTTTATCGCGGCAAATATATATCTTTTTATTATTTATATAGTCCTTAAAGCTCTTGGCGAAGCGTCGTTTTTTGATTTCAGCATGGTTGTGCTTTATATAGCAGGAATTTTTCTTATGCTCTTTTATGACCTTGCTTTCAGCTTTATTATTAATGCGTTTTATAAAACATATTACAAACATTTAAAATAACGGAGGTATTAAAATGATTGAAACAAAAGAACTTAATTTTGGAATATATGGAAAATGTCTTTCAATTTCAAATGGAAAAATTGAAGTTTATGTAACTCTCGATTTTGGCCCCAGAGTTTGCAGATGCGCTTTTGTTGGTGGAGAAAATTTCTTTAAAGAATTTGATGATTTCGGTAATGGAGCATATCTTGGTGATGACTGCAAATTTGAAGATGACAGATTCTATAATAGGGGAGGTCACCGTTTCTGGTTAAGCCCTGAGGCAAAACCCAGAACCACATATCCCGATAATAAACCTGTTGAATATACATTGACTAAAAATGGTGCAATTTTCACCCAGCCTGAGCAGGAAGCAAATGAAGTTCAGCTTTCAATTGAAATTGCAATGGCAGAAAATGAGAATAAAATAACAGTTACTCATAACGCTAAAAACACAGGCTACTGGCCAAAAGAATTTTCCACCTGGGCAATAAGCGTTAGTGCTGTTGGCGGAACAGAGATTATTCCCCAAAACATCACCAACACA
>JAFSBJ010000028.1 GCA_017437345.1 Clostridia bacterium
TGAATTTATAAATGATAACAAAAGAATATATAAAGTTATTTTTGAAAATTCTGCCGGAATGTATTTCAGAAACAGAGTCCTTAACAAGCTTTTTAACAGAGATGACAAAAGTATCAACTGGGTGAAAAATGAAATGGAACTAAAAAACACCATGCATTTTAAAATGCTTATGTGTGCTTTTGGCGGAATAACTGTGGTTGAAAAATGGATATTCGGCGAATTTGAAGCAAGCCCGGAAGAGCTGGCGGTATATATGGCAAAATTCATAGAAAAAGCATAGCCAAAATATCCAGGATGCAAAAGAATATAAATCAGATAAGAGTGAATAGTGAAAAGTGAATAGAAATAGTTGAAATCCGCTTTAAAAGCGGATTTCTTCCTTTTCTCTTCTCTCTTAGTTCTTATCTGTTCTCTTTTATAAATTCATAGTTGTTTATAATAATCAAAAAGAAGTCCGGAGCCGGACTTCTTTTAATTATTTATTTTTTATATATTCATCAATTGCCTCAGCAGCATTTTTTCCTGCACCCATTGCAAGGATAACTGTTGCCGCTCCGGTTACTGCATCTCCGCCTGCATACACTGCTGTCTTTGATGTTTTTCCGGTTTCTCCTTCAACTATGATACCGCCTCGTTCGTTGGTATCAAGACCTTTGGTAGTAGATTTTATAAGGGGATTTGGTGATGTTCCGATTGACATTATTACTGTGTCGCAGTCAAGAACAAATTCGCTTCCCTTCTTTTCTACAGGGCGTCTTCTTCCTGAAGAATCAGGCTCGCCCAATTCCATTTCTATGCACTTTATTCCCTTAACAAATCCATCCTCATCGCCAAGAATTTCGATGGGGTTATTTAAGAGTTTAAAATTAATTCCTTCTTCCATTGCATGCTCAATCTCTTCTTTTCTTGCAGGAAGCTCGGAAAGAGAACGACGGTATACGATATATACCTCATCAGCACCCAGACGAAGAGCACCTCTTGCAGCATCCATAGCCACATTTCCCCCACCCACAACAGCAACACGACTGCTTTTCTTAATTGGAGTGGAGCTTTCGGAAAGATATGCCTTCATTAGGTTGAGCCTTGTTAAATATTCATTTGCAGAATATACACCCTTTAAGTTTTCACCGGGAATATTCATAAACTTTGGAAGTCCTGCTCCTGAACCTATAAACACAGCTTCAAAGCCTTCCTCCTCCAGAAGCTCATCTATTGAAAGTGTTTTTCCTATAACGGTGTTTGTTTCTATTGTAACTCCAAGGGCTTTAAGACCTTTTATTTCCATGGCTACAATTTCCTTAGGAAGACGAAACTCCGGAATACCATAGACAAGAACCCCACCAGGGGTATGGAGAGCTTCAAAAATCGTTACCTCATATCCTTTTCTTGCAAGATCTCCTGCGCAGGTAAGACCGGCAGGACCTGAGCCTACGATAGCCACCTTATGACCATTGGATTCTATTTTATCGGGCCAGGTGGTGCAATTTGCATTATGCCAGTCGGCAACAAAACGCTCAAGGCGTCCAATTGCAACACTCTCTCCCTTAATTCCTCTGACACATTTACCCTCACATTGATTTTCCTGAGGGCAAACTCTTCCGCAAACTGCCGGAAGTGAGCTGGATTTTGAAATGATTTCATAAGCCTTTTCAAATTCTCCCTTTGCTACCTCGGCAATAAATTCGGGGATATAAATCTTAACGGGGCATCCCAAGGTGCAGGGCTTATTCTTACACCCCAGACAACGCTTAGCTTCGGCTATTGCCTGCTCAGGTGTGTAGCCAAGGGCTACCTCAAGAAAGTTTTTGGCTCTTTCCTTTGGAGGCTGGGTGGGCATTTCATTTTTCTTTGGTGACATATCAGCCATTTATTTCATCTCCCATCTTAAAGAGATTGCATGTTTCTTCGTGTTTCTTTCTTTCGAAGGGTTTATACATTGTGGATCTTGCCATAGCTTCGTCAAAATCTATTAAATGACCATCAAACTCAGGCCCATCAACGCAAGCAAATTTTGTTTCTCCGCCAACTGTTAAACGGCATCCGCCGCACATTCCTGTTCCGTCTATCATAACAGGATTCATGCTGGCAACAGTTTTTATGCCATATTCTTTAGTTAAGGCACACACAAATTTCATCATAATAAGAGGTCCTATGGTTATTACCTCATCATATTTTTCTCCACTCTCAATAAGCTCACGGAGAGCATCAGTTACAAGACCTTTTTTTCCGGCTGTTCCATCATCCGACATAACAACAAGCTTTGAAGATACATTTTTAAATTCATCTTCAAGAATAACGAGGTCTTTATTTCTGAATCCTATTATTGAATGAACCTCGGTTCCCTGTTCATAGAATTTTTTCGCCACAGGATATGCAATGGCGCAGCCTACCCCACCACCGACAATGGCAACCTTCTTTTTGCCGCAGGTTTCGGTTGGTTTTCCAAGAGGGCCAACAAAATCGCAGATAAAGTCGCCTTCTTTTTTATGATTTAATTCTTCTGTTGTGGCACCAACAATCTGGAAGATAATTGTTACTGTGCCTTTTTCTCTGTTGAAATCAGCAACAGTAAGGGGAATTCTTTCTCCTTCATCGCTTACTCTTAATATTATAAACTGCCCCGGCTCTGCCTTTTTTGCAACCCTGGGAGCTTCTATTTCCATAAGAGTAACCGTTGGGTTAAGTTCTTTTTTCCTTATTATTTTGTACATAGAATTATACCTCTTTAATCATTTTGCTAAAAATAAGATATATAATTTATGATTATAGCACAAATAACTATTAATATCAAGGTGAGTATGGTTGATAAAAGAGACAATATTCTTTTAAAACACGAACTTTTTTTGAATAATTGTTATATATGCCAGAAAAACCAGTATAAAAAAGAACATATAAGAGTGAATAAGGAAAAGATAAAGAAGAAATCCGCACTATGTGCGGATTTCAACCATTTCTATTAACTTTTCACTATTAGTTCTTCTCTGATTTTACATTCTCTTAGATAATACCCTGAGCAAGCATAGCTTTTGCAACTTTCATAAAGCCTGCAATGTTTGCACCAGCAATAAGGTCATAACCAAAACCATATTCACTGGCTGCTTCTTCAGATACTTTGTGGATATTAACCATAATGCCTTTGAGTTTTTCGTCAACTTCTTCTTCTGTCCAGCTATATCTCATTGAGTTCTGAGCCATTTCTAAAGCAGACACAGCAACACCACCTGCATTAACAGCCTTTGAAGGTCCGATAACGAGCTTAGCTTCTTTTAAGAGAGCAACAGCATCAGCTGTTGTGGGCATATTAGCAACTTCGATATAGTATTTTGTGCCATTAGCAATAATCTTTTTAGCTTCATCAGCGTTGATTTCGTTCTGTGTTGCACAAGGCATACAGATATCAACTTTAACGCCCCATGGTTTTTCACCTGCGTGGAATTCGCAACCAAATTTATCAGCATAATCCTGAGCCTTATCTCTGCCGGAAGCACGCATTTCAAGCATATAGTTGAATTTCTCTTCTGTTGTTACACCGTCGGGATCGTATACATAACCATCAGGACCGGAAATTGTTACAACCTTTCCGCCCAATTCTGCAACCTTCTGACAAACACCCCATGCAACATTACCAAAACCGGAAATTGCAACTGTTTTGCCTTTTATATCTTCACCGAAGTGTTTTAAAACTTCACAGAGATAATATGTAGCACCATAGCCTGTGGCTTCTGGTCTTATGAGTGAACCACCATATTCAAGGCCTTTACCTGTTAAAACACCATTTTCCCAGCAAGCTTTGATTCTCTTATACTGGCCATAGAGATAGCCTATTTCTTTTCCGCTAACACCGATATCACCTGCAGGAACATCCACATCGGGACCAATGTATCTATAGAGTTCTGTCATAAATGCCTGACAGAATCTCATGATTTCTGCATCACTCTTACCTCTGGGGTCAAAGTCGGAACCACCTTTACCACCGCCGATGGGAAGACCTGTTAAGCTATTTTTAAAGGTCTGCTCAAAGCCGAGGAATTTAATGATACCGGAATATACTGAAGGATGGAAACGAAGACCGCCTTTATAGGGTCCTATAGCAGAGTTGAACTGAACTCTGAAACCACGATTAACCTGAGCTTTGCCATTGTCATCTACCCATGAAACTCTGAAGGATACCATTCTTTCAGGCTCTACCATTCTTTCAATAAGGCCTTTTTCTTCAAACTGAGGGTTCTTTTCGATAACGGGTTCTAATGATTCTAAAACTTCGGTTACAGCCTGATGAAATTCAGGTTCGCCGGGATTGCGTTTTACAACATCTTCCATTACTCTTTTAAGATACGCATTTTTAATACTCATAATTTACCTCCCGAATATTATAAAAAATATGAAATAATTATAGCACCATTCATTTTTGGTGTCAATAAACTATGCAAGCCAGACTATGTAAAATTTCAAATTTTGAAAAATTTTCATAAAAATAGCAAATTTACAGCAAATTTTTTGTCGATTTTGAGATTTATCATAAGGCAAACTTGCATAGATATGTTTCTTAGCTTATTTATTTCTGTTTTCGCTCATGCGGTAAGAAAGGGTCATTAGAGAATCACTGAGATGAACATTTTCAACTGTTACATCCCCCGGCAGTTCAAGATCCACATAAGCAAAATTCCAAAGAGCCTTTATTCCGTAGGAAACAAGATCATCTGCCACAGCTACAACTGCAGTTTTTGGAACTGCAAGAATGGCAATATCGGGCTTTTCGGACTCAATAAACTTTTCCAGCTCAGAATAAGGTTTAACGGTAAGTCCTGCAATTTCGGTTCCGATTTTTTCTTTATCAACATCAAACATTGCAAGAAGGGTAAATCCCCTGTTGGCAAATCCGGCATAGTTTGCCAGAGCGTGGCCGAGATTACCTGAGCCGATTATTATGGTTTTGTAGCCTTTGTCAAGACCAAGGATAGAGCTTATGCGACTATAAAGCATTTCCACATTGTAGCCATAGCCCTGCTGACCGAATCCGCCGAAGAAATTAAGATCATGCCTTATCTGAGATGCAGTTACTCCCATTTTTTCACTGAGATCGGTTGACGATATTCGTGTTACATTATTTTTTAATAGTTCACCAAGATAGCGATGGTATCTTGGAAGTCTTTTTATTACCACAAGGGGAACCTGTTTTTCGTTCACTGCGGTTACCTCCTAATTGCCGGAAAAATTCCGGATTATTAATGTTTATGCCTTTCTTTTCTTCTTTTTGCCTTTTCTCTTATTCTTTTAAGAATTATGTTGTAGAGTTTTATGCCTATAAAGCTTACTGCTGCTGTTATAACAAAAAGAATCAAAGCTTCAGCATAGCGCTTTTCACCAATAAAATTGCCCCCAATGGTTGATGATACTACCGATGGAATTCTGGCAAAGAGAGTTATGCCCAGAAAATCTTTAAGAGTCATACGGGTTAGGGCAATAAAATAGGTTACTAAATCTTTTGGCGTTCCGGGAATAAAATATAAAAGAAAGGTGAGGCGGCTGAATTTTTCTTCATCCTTTATAAATTTAAGCTGGTTTATTTTGTCTCTTGAAACAAAAATCTCAATAAAACGCACACCGAATTTTTTGGTGAAAATAAATATCAGGCTTGAGCCTATTGCCACACCAAAAAGTGAAAGTAAACTTGCTTCAAACCATCCATAGGCATAGCCCATTCCTATTTCCACAAACTCTCCGGGAATCAGTGCTATAAAAACCTGAAGCGTCTGAATACCAACAGCAACAAGAAATCCGTATGCCCCGTAGCCTTTTATAAAATTCCTGAATTCTTCTCCGGTTTTTGCAATTTTTGAAAAGCGAATAATTAAAAAGTAGGTCAGAAATGATATGACACAAAGCAAAATCGCAAATGAAATAAGAGCAAAAACTCTTTTTCTCTTAAGAAGCGCTTCTTCGCCCGGTGTTTTTTTCATCATTCCCACCTCCTTTTTGAGAGTTATATATTATTATTTTTTAAGAGCAATTGCTTTTTTTGCAGCATCGCGGATAGCTTCTGCTGTGAGACCGTAGATTTCGAAAAGCTCGTTTGGTTTTCCTGAACGGCCAAACACATCCTGAGTTCCTATTCTCTGAAGAACTGCAGGAGCATTTTCACAAAGAACTTCAGCAACTGCACTTCCGAGACCGCCGATAACATTGTGTTCTTCACATGTTACGATAGCGCCGGTTTCCAGGGCTGCTTTTGTTATTATTTCCTTATCTATTGGTTTTATAGTATGGATATTTATTACTCTTGCATTTATGCCTTCTGCCTTTAAAAGCTCAGCGGCATTAAGTGCTGTTTCAACTAAAAGACCTGTTGCAACGAGTGTTACATCATTACCTTCTTTAAGCTGAACGCCTTTTCCAAGCTCAAATTTATATGTATCATCATATAAAACAGGAACAGCAAGTCTTCCAAAACGGAGATATACAGGGCCATCATGCTTTATTGCAGCTTCAACAGCAGCTTTGGCTTCTGTGTCATCTGCAGGATTAATGATAACCATATTGGGAAGAGTTCTCATAATACCAATATCTTCTAAGCACTGATGAGTTGCACCATCTTCACCAACTGATATACCGGCGTGAGTTGCACCGATTTTAACATTTAACTTTGGATAGCAGATAGAGTTTCTGATTTGTTCGAAAGCTCTGCCTGCAGCAAACATAGCAAAGGAAGATGCGAAAACTATTTTTCCGCAGGTTGCAAGACCTGCAGCAGTACTTAGCATACTTGCTTCTGCAATACCGCAGTTAATGAATCTTTCAGGGAATTTCTTTTTAAAGGTATCGGTTTTGGTTGATTTTGAAAGGTCGGCATCCATAACGATAATGTCATATTTTTCACCAAATTCTGCCAAAGCAGCACCGTAGGATTCTCTTGTTGCAATTTTTTTGATATCAGCCATTTATTTTCGCCTCCAGTTCAGCTATTTTTGCATCTAATTCTTTAATTGCCTGATTGTATTCTTCTTCTTTTGGAGCAGCACCATGCCATGCGGCATTGTTTTCCATATAGGAAACGCCCTTTCCTTTAATGCTGTTAGCAATAACTACTGTTGGTTTGCCTTTTGTTTCTCTTGCCTGTTTTAAAGCGGCTTTGATTTCTTCAATGCTGTGGGCATCAATAATAATTACATTCCAGCCAAATGCTTCAAATTTTTTGTCGATTGGTGTGGGGTTCATAACCTTTGTGATGTCACCATCTATCTGGAGACCGTTAAAATCAACAAATGCGCAAAGATTGTCCAGCTTATAGTGAGCTGCAAACATTGCAGCTTCCCATACCTGACCTTCTTCGAGTTCACCGTCGCCAAGAGCTGCATATACGCGGTAGTCTTTGTTATCTAATTTAGCAGCAAGAGCCATACCATTTGCAGCACAGATACCCTGACCGAGTGAACCTGTGGACATTTCAACACCGGGAGTTCCCTTCATATCGGGATGGCCCTGAAGGTAGCTATCGGTTCTTCTGAAGGTTTTGATGTCTTCTTTTGGAATAAATCCTCTTTCAGCAAGTGCACCATAGAGTGCAGGAGCACAGTGACCTTTTGAAAGAACAAAACGGTCTCTTGAAGGATCTTTGGGATTTTTCGGATCAATATTCATTTCGTCAAAATAAAGAACAGAAAGAATATCTGCTACAGAAAGCGAGCCACCGGGATGACCTGATGATGCGCTGTATACACCGTCTATAGCGTGCTTGCGGATTTTGTAAGCTGCAAGCTCTAATTTTGTGTTATTTGACATAACACATACACCTCCTTAATTTATTTAAGTAATTATTTTTTATAATTCAACAGAGAATTACTTTTCTGCATTTATAACATCTATACTCCTGGCGATTATTTCTTCAAGCCTTTGGGTTTCTTTTTTAATAAAAAGATAACCTATGAGGGCTTCAAGCCCTGTTGCCATACGGTAGTCAACTATGTCGGCGTTTTTGGCGCTTGTGTAGGAATGGGCATTTCTGCCGCGCTTGTAGACCGACATTTCTTCATCGGTAAATTCATCCGATATATTTTTGACTATTGCAGCCTGAGAGGTGGCGCTTACAAAACGGGTTGCCGCTTTGTGAAGCTTTGCCACAGGCATATTGCAGTCTTTCATTATATATGACCTTACATACATCTCATACACAGCATCGCCAATATATGCAAGAGATAGCGGTGAAAGCTGAGATGGCGGAACCTCAACGGAAAAATAGTTTTTTTCTATGCTCTTTTCCACTTCACACCGCCTCTGGTATCTTCTAAAATAATACCTGCATCTTTGAGCATATCTCTTATTTCGTCGGCACGGGCAAAATCCTTATTCTTTCGTGCGTTATTTCTTTCTTCGATAAGGGCCTCAATGTCGCTGTCTAAAAAGTCGTTTTCATTTTTGGATTTAACACCCAAAACATCCATAAGCTCTGATAACAAGGTGCCTGCATGGTTTAACGCACCTTTTGGAGTGGTTTCGTCAAAGTTGGTGTTTGCAAATTTAACAATATCAAAAAGAGTGGATATTGCATCGGCAGTGTTCACATCGTCATCCATTGCATCGGTAAACTGCTTCTTCAATGCATTAATCTGGGCTACAGTGCTTTCATCTGCATCACCGTCTTTAGCATTTGAAGCTAAAAACTCAAGATTTTTAACACAGGTTTCAATTCTTTCAAGACCTGTTCTTGCCTGAACCAAAAGATCGTGGCTAAAGTTTATCGGATTACGATAGTGAGCAGAAAGCATGAAAAATCTGATTACTATATAGTCAAATTCCTTGGTTACATCTCTTACTGTGAAGAAGTTGTTTGAGGATTTACTCATTTTACGGTTGTCAACATTGATATAACCATTATGGAGCCAATAGTTTGCAAAGGGAGCACAATTGGCACATTCACTCTGGGCAATTTCGTTTTCGTGGTGGGGGAAAATAAGGTCTTTTCCGCCCGAATGGATATCTATTGTTTTGCCAAGATATTTATTTGCCATAGCGCTGCACTCAATATGCCAGCCAGGTCTTCCCTCGCCCCATGGGCTTTGCCAGAAGGGTTCGCCTTCTTTTTTTGCTTTCCAAAGTGCAAAATCCATTGGGTCTTTTTTCTTATCTTCAACATCTATTCTTGCACCCGCCTCAAGATTTTCAAGAGGCTGATGTGAGAGCTTTCCATATTCTTGGAATTTTTTAACGCTGAAATACACATCACCGTCAACACAGTAGGCATAGCCTTTATCTTCAAGATTTTTAATTAAATCTATTATGGCATCAATATTTTCTGTGGCTCTTGGATGAACTGTGGCTTCTTTGATGCCAAGGCCTTTTGCATCAATGAAATATTCGCCAATAAATCTTTCGGCCAATTCTTTAACTGTTATGCCTTCTTCATTGGCTCTTTTTATCATTTTATCGTCTATGTCGGTAAAGTTCTGAACAAAGCTTACCTCATAGCCAAGATATTCAAAATATCTTCTTAAGGTATCAAAAATAATAAATGGGCGGGCATTGCCTATATGGAAATAGTTATATACCGTGGGTCCGCAGGAATACATTTTTACCTTGCCGGGCTCTATGGGAACAAACTCTTCTTTTTTATTTGTGAGGCTGTTGTATAATCTCATTATTTGTTTTCCTCCAATTTATTTATTTTTTTGGTCAGTTCATCAATGAGCATATGCATTTTGCAAAGCTCCTGGCTGACGGGGTCGGGAATGTGTATCTGGTCTAATTCTGCCGCAACTTTTTTGTTGTTTATTCTGACAACCCTTGCAGGAACACCAACACAAGTGCTGTTTTCGGGAACCTCAGATAAAACAACTGCATTGGCGGCTATTTTGGAATTTGAACCGACTGTGAAGGGACCGAGAACCTTTGCACCCGAACCTATCATAACATTATCACCTATTGTGGGGTGACGCTTTCCTTTATCCTTACCAGTTCCGCCAAGAGTGACATTCTGATATATAGTACAGTTGTCACCGATAACCGTGGTTTCACCTATAACAACGCCCATTCCGTGGTCTATAAAAAAGCCTTTGCCGATTTTTGCACCCGGATGAATTTCTATGCCTGTTATGGCACGGGAAATCTGGGAAATGAGTCGGGCTATAAAAAACAGCTTTAATTTATAAAAAACATGAGCTATTCTATGGTTTGCCACCGCGTGAAGACCGGAATACAGAAGAAATATTTCAACGGGGTTTCTTGCCGCAGGGTCTCTATCCATTATACGGGAAACATCTATAGCAACTATCACAGAAAAAACAAGAAGATATACTATAACAGCTGCAAGGAATATGTATAACGCAATCATAAAAACCCACCTTTCCACCTTTAAATACATACATAATTTATTATATTATTTTTTCTGTTAAATTACAAGTCTTTTTTACACAAAATTCTTATTTTTGCTATGTTTAGTATCCGAAAACACCCAAAGACATGAAAAAAGTTTTTCGTTTGTTGTCAGCTCTCGCCATATTTAATTTTGACTTTTCATATAAAGCGTGATAAAATATCGAAAAGATAGTATTTTTATATAATCCATAATGAATAATAAAGGAAAACGAAAATGCGAATAAGAGGATGCTTAAAGCCTGTGTGCAGTTTATGTAAACACAGCGAAAAACAAAAGATTTCGGAAAAGCTTTTCTGCAGTGAAAATCAAAATGATACTCCCGGAAATTCTTCCTGCTCAAAATTTGAATATGACATTTTTAAATATAGCCCGTCTGCTAAAAATGACTTAAAAAAATTTTCAAAAGAGGATTTTGAAATATAGATGATAAAAAAACTCATTAAATCAAAATTGTTTTTAGTTTTTATAGCTTTATTTATTATTCTATTTATAAGACATAAGCTAAATGAAAGAAATGCTTATTTTTCTCCAACCTATGCCTATGAAAAGGTCTCTCCTTCCGACGGATATGAAAGAATATTTAAATACACAGGTCTTTCACCAAAGGGAACAGAAGATATTTTAAACGAAGGAAAAGTAAGTGAATTTGATAGACTCAACTCTCTCTATTTTGAAAAACCCAAAATAGAAAAGGAATACATTTTCTTTCCCACAACAGTTCAGGAAAGCCTTGAAAGGCAGCCCACCCCTATGGTGCCTTTAAAAGACGGTGACATTCTTGTTACCTTCAATACCCACACCCTCGACTGGCGTCACGGGCATCTTTCTATTGTGACCGACAGCGAAAGCGGAATTATTTTAGAGCATATGTCAATCGGAAACACCTCGGTTTTTAGCTATGCAAAAAAATGGGGAAGCTACCCCGCTTTTGCAGTTTTAAGGTATCCCGATGAAAAGATTTCAAAAAAAGCGGCAAAATATGCAAAAGAAAAGCTTAAAGACATCCCCTACAGTATTTTTGCCGGGATAATAAACAAGGATAAATCTGATGATGAAAATATTGATTCATCCCATTGCTCTCATATTGTGTGGCAGGCATACAAGGCTGTTGGGGTGGATTTAGATTCAGATAGCGGAAGAATTGTTACACCAATGGATGTGGCAAAAAGCGAAAAACTAAAGCTCGTTCAGATTTTCGGACTAAACCCCGGAGAATTTAACAATGAACTTATGAAATAAGGATGTGAAAAGATGATAAAGCTTGCAAATGTTAAGATACCATATAATATCAGCGAAGATAGATACACTATCTATGCTGCAAAAAAGCTCCGAATTAATAAAGCTGATATTGTTAGCTGCAGGCTTTTAAAAAGGTCTCTTGATGCAAGAAAGCCTGACGATATACACTATGTGTGTACATTTATCCTTAGAGCTAAAAATGAGAGTGAAATTATAAAAAACAAAAGAATAAATGCTGTAAGATATGTTCCAAAGACATACACCTTCCCTTTTGAAAAGCTTGATTTAAAATCAAAGCCTGTTGTCTGCGGAAGCGGCCCTGCGGGGCTTTTTTGTGCGCTTATGCTTGCAAGATGCGGACTTTGCCCTGTAGTTATTGAAAGAGGAGAAATGATTGACGAAAGAAGAAAAAGCGTTGAAGCATTTAAAAACGGAGGAAGCCTTAATATAAATTCCAACATTCAGTTTGGCGAAGGCGGTGCAGGAACATTTTCCGACGGGAAGCTCACCTGCGGACTAAACGACGAAAGAATGGATTTTGTTTTAAAAGAATTTGCATCCCACGGAGCTCCCCACGATATTCTCACAAATGCCAAGCCCCATATCGGCACAGATTATCTTGAACAAACAGTCAAAAACATAAGAGAAGAAATTATATCCCTTGGCGGAACATTTCTTTTTAACACCCTTATGACTGAAATTGAAGCTGAAAATGGAAAGGTTAAGGGAATTAAAACTGAAAATGTTAAAACCGGCAAAGATGGTCACATCCCCTGCGAAATCCTTGTTTGTGCAATAGGCCACAGCTCAAGGCAGACTTATGAAATGATGCTTCAAAAAGGCTTTAATATGGAAAGAAAGCCTTTTTCGGTGGGAGTTAGAATTGAACACAAAAGAGAATATATAAATAAGCTTCAATACAAGGAAGCCTTCCGTGATGAAGCTCTGCCAACTGCAGACTACAAGCTGTCGTGCCACCTTAAATCCGGCAGCGGATATACATTTTGCATGTGTCCTGGAGGAGAGGTTGTGGCATCAGCATCAGAAGAAGGCGGAGTTGTTACAAATGGTATGAGTAAGTTCCACAGAAAAGCCGAAAATTCCAACAGCGCTGTTCTGGTATCTGTTACTCCCGATATGATTGATGGAGAGCATGTTCTGGGGGGAATGTATTTCCAAAGAGAGCTTGAGAAAAAAGCATATGAGCTAGGCGGAAAAAACTATTATGCACCCTGTCAGAAACTGGGCGACTTTTTAGAAGAAAAAGAAAGCACAGAATGTGGCACTGTGAAACCAAGCTACAAGCCGGGAGTTAAATATACAAATATTCACTCTATTCTTCCTCATTTCGTTTCTGAAACTCTTAAAGGAGCATTTATTGAATTTGACAAAAAAATGAAGGGCTTTTCCCAAAGCGATGCCCTGCTCACAGGTCTTGAAACAAGGAGCAGCGCTCCTGTCAGAATCTTAAGAGATGAAAGCGGACAAGCAAGCATAAAGGGAGTATATCCCGCAGGAGAAGGCGCCGGATATGCCGGAGGGATAATGTCGTCGGCTGTTGACGGGATAAAGTGTGCAGAGAAGATTTGCTATGCAATAATTAATGCATAAACGCGATTTTTATGCATATTTATACAAATTACACAAAGTAAATATGTATATTTTCAATATTTTTTTGCAAAAATCTCTTGCATAATTATTCACCTTGTGATATACTTAGTGCATAAAATTTCATTGTTTAATTTTTTTACATAAAAAACGGAGGAAATAAAAATGGCAGAAAAGAAAATCAAAAAAGTAGTTCTTGCTTATTCAGGCGGTCTTGATACTTCAATTATTATTCCCTGGCTCAAGGAAAACTATGATAACCCAGAAATTATCGCAGTATCCGGTAATGTTGGTCAGGCTGATGAATTAGAAGGCTTAGAAGAAAAAGCAATCAAAACAGGTGCTTCAAAGCTCTATGTTGAAGATTTAACCGAAGAATTTGTTAATGAACTTATTATCCCCACAGTTCAGGCAGGGGCTAAATATGAAGAATATCTTTTAGGTACTGCTCTTGCAAGACCTATCATCGGTAAAAGACTTGCTGAAATTGCAATCAAAGAAGGTGCAGATGCTATCTGCCACGGTTGCACAGGTAAGGGAAATGACCAGGTTAGATTTGAGCTTGCAATAAAAGCTTTTGCTCCCGGAATGAAGATTATTGCTCCCTGGAGAGAATGGGACATTAAATCAAGAGAAGAAGAAATTGAATATGCAGAAGCACACAATGTTCCTCTTAAAATAAACCGTGAAACAAACTATTCAAAAGATAAAAACCTCTGGCATCTTTCCCACGAAGGCTTAGATCTTGAAGATGCAGGAAATGAACCCTTATATGATAAGGAAGGCTTTTTGGAAATGGGCGTTTCTCCAATGAAAGCTCCCGATGCTCCAACCTATGTTGAATTAGAATTTGTAAAAGGTGTTCCGGTAGCACTTGACGGTAAGAAAATGAGTGCCAAGGAAATCATCCTTAAATTAAACGAAATCGGTGGAGCAAATGGTATTGGTCTTTTAGATATTATCGAAAACCGTCTTGTTGGTATGACATGCCGCGGTGTGTATGAAACACCGGGCGGCGATATTCTCTATTTTGCCCACAACTATCTTGAAACAATGTGTCTTGACAAAATGACAATGCACAAAAAACAGGAATTGGCAATAACCTTTGCAGACCTTCTCTACAATGGTCAGTGGTATACACCTCTTCGTGAAGCACTTTCTGCTTTTGTTGAAAAAACTCAGGAACATGTTACAGGTAAGGTAAGAATCAAGCTTTATAAAGGAAATATGATTAAAGCCGGTGTATGGAGTGGTTGGTCACTTTACTCAGAAGAAATTGCAACCTTTGGTGAAGATGAAGTATACAACCAGAAGGATTCAGAAGGCTTTATAAATCTTTGGGGACTTCCTATTTCTGTTCAGGCACAGGTGGAAGCAAAAAATAAGAAATAAGAATAATTTTATAACTGAAAAAAGGGATTGAATTCAATCCCTTTTTTCAGTATTACAGAACTCTTTTTTACATTGAAAAAGAGTTCTTGTTTTTAGTCACTTGCCATGATATAATATAAATAGAAGCGAACAAATGTTTATAAAATATAATAATTTAACTATCGCAAAAGAAAAAGTACATTAGAAGCTTGAAAGAAAAGCTATCTAATGTACTTAATCACGGATATGCAAAAGCAAATCCTAAGCCAATTTGTATTTTAGCATATCCGTAAATTAAAAGCAAGCAAAATTTAATTTATGGAGGTAAAAAATATTTGGAAAACAGATGTCAAAGATGTGACAGAGAATTGTCTGACCCCAATGCAGTGTTTGGTTGGCGTTGTGCTGAAATTTTAGGTGTATCGGGACAACTATCACAAATGGGAGCAGCTGTCTTTAGAAAATTTGTAAACGGAGTACTAAAAGCAAAAAAACTTTTTGGCAACAGTAATTTTGAGTTTACAGATAAGCAATGGAAAAAACTATACTCAGCTTTTGCAAAAATGTCATTATGGGATGGCGTTGATGAAAGAAAAGTAAAGAAAGCAAGGAAAGAGAGCTATTCTGTTTTAGATGGTTCAAAAACAAAAGCATCCGAATTTTCCGATTCACTCAAAGAATACTCCAAAGCCATTATCAAAAAAAATCCCATTTATAGTGTATGGAACGCAGCAGAAGATGCTATTTGGAAATCAGGAGCGGTAGTGCTGGACAAAGCGGGGTATCATTTATCAAGTGATTTACTTAAATTAGCAGCAAGCGGGAGTGGAAATAAATACATAGCCAAAGAAGGAAGTTATGCATCAAATTTATTAAAAAAAGATAAAGGACTAAATGATTTTGTAAAAAGAAAAATATGGGAACATGGTGAAGATAAAAACAATCCAAATCCTTCAATTCCAACTGAAACATATAAAATCCCGCTTAATAATGGAGATTTGGGGGTTGCTTTGCACAGGGTTAAAGTTGATATCAATGCCACCAAAAATTCAAACGGAGTTTGGAACGCAAAGGTAAAGGTAACAGATGAATTTGATTTTACAGAACTTGTAAATCCACTTAACAAAGGCTCAATAAAAAATTTTGTTTTGTGGACCGCAAATGATTTTGCATATCTTGATTCAAGCATGGGATTATTAGATCCGGTTAAAGTTGAGATAACTTATTCAAAGGAATATTAAAGGGGAAGTTATATGAAAAATAAAATTGCAACAATACTTTTATTTATTCTTTTTGCAATACCAATTCCTATTTCCATATTAGTCATTCCTATGTCTATTATATGTATTTTTGGTATATTGATTGGAGAACTTCGTTTTTTTGAAATAATAAATACTTTACTAATAATGATAATATCAACCTCATATCTTTTTATTTATGTGTATGCACTCAAAAAAACATGGTCTGAAAATAAAATTACCGCAAAAACATTTCTTCCAATAGCACATTGTTTTATGGCTTTTGTGGTTTCATTAATACTGATAAACCCA